>DATKFB010000618.1:0-7699 GCA_035544435.1 Polyangia bacterium | reverse complement strand
TTCGTTGCGTAAAAAAAAAGCGCCCGCCCGGTGACCCGGACGGGGGCCTCGAGAAGGCGATCTGGCGACCTATGGCGCCGGATCGCACATGGACACCGCCGCGGCGTGCGGGCAGTGCGTCGCGAGACCGCCTGCGTTCGCGTTGCAGAGGTGGTAGGTCGTGCAGCTCTGCACGGCCACCGCGGGCATTCCATTGACCTTCTTGCTGGCCCAGCCGGTGTACATCGCCACGCAGTTGGCTTCGGTGAGCATCCCCGTGAAGATCGTCCCGCCGCAGACGTTCTGGTAGAGAGCGCAGAAGTCGGCAGCCGAGAACGCCGTGGCCGCGCTGCTCGTTTTAGTCAGGCACTCCGCCTTCAAGACGGTGATGCTCCTCGCCCCAGTGTCCATGCCGCCGCCGTCAGAGCCAGCGCCGGCGTCGGAGCCGCTTCCCGCCGTGCCGCCAGCCGCACCCGCCGTGCCGCCTGCCGCACCCGCCGTGCCGCCGGCAGCGCCAGCCGTGCCGCCCGCCGCGCCGGCCGTGCCGCCGGCTGCGCCGGCCGCGCCGCCGGCCGCGCCCGCCGTGCCGCCTGCCGCACCCGCCGTGCCACCGGCCATACCCGCCGTGCCGCCGGCCGCCCCGCCCGCCGTACCGCCGCCCTTCCCACCGGTACCGGTACCATTCGGGGAGCTGCTGCTGCAGCCGATGACGACCGAAGTCGCGAAGAGGAAACAAGGAATCGCTAGCTTCTTCAACATCGCAATGCTCCTTTTCGAGAAGAGGGGGACGGACGACGGCTCGAAAATCCGACCGGACCATAGCCCAAAAGGGCAAAAGCAAAAAGAACCGCGAAACCACCGGGCGATTCAGCGTGCAGACGCGGACCAAGGCAGGCCGCTGTCCGTGGAGAAGCCACCGCGCCCAAGCTCGGGCGGGATCCTGGCGTAACCGGGAGCCCCCCCGGCTCTGCCAGGCTCTGCCGGGGGATTCGTTAGTCCGAGCCGAAGCGCCGGCGGCGCTCGCGATCGAGGCGCTTGCGCACGACGGCGGCGGCGCGTCGCTCGATCTGCTCCGGCGTCGGCTTGCGGCCGCGCAGCGGCTCCTGGGCGGCGTGGTGCTCGGCGAAGTCGCCGGGCTCGCAGCCGAGCTCGAACATCGTCACCTCGCGACGCCCGCGATCACCGAGGCGTAGGGGGATGACGGCGGCGCCGATGCCGGCGCCCACGTAGACGGCGCCGTGCGGCTCATGCCCGTGGCGGCGCGGCGCGCGCGAGCCGTAGAGACCGTGGACGTACTTGTGCCCCGCGATCATGCCGACGGCGAGCTCGTGCAGGCGCGCCACGGTGACCTGGCCGCCGTGTGTGTGCCCGGACAGAACGAGCGGCACGCCTGCGCGCCACAAGCCGTCTGCCTCCTCGGCGATGTGCGACAGGCCCAGCGTCGGCAGATCCTTGCGCAGACCCTTGATCGCCTCGTCGCGGCGCGCGTGGCCCGTGTACGCGTCGTCGAGGCCGACGACCTGCAGGCGCTCGCCGCGTAGTGTGATGATCGTGTGGCGGTTACGCAGCACCTCTACGCCGCCGCGCTCGAGCGCGTGCTGCACCTCGTCGGCGCCCGACCAGTGGTCGTGATTTCCGAGCACGGCGATCACGGGCGCGTCGAAGGCGCGCACCACGTCGGTGACCTGATCGAGATAGAGCTGGCTGTGGCAGACGAAGTCGCCCGTGAGCACGACGAGATCGGGCTTCTCGGCGTTCGTCATCTCGACGGCGGCGCGCTGCACGCCGAGCGGCGTGATGCGGCCCATGTGCTGGTCCGTGAGGTGCGCGATGCGCAGGTGACCGAGCGTCTCGGCGTACGCGGCCGGTCCCGCGAAGCGCCGCAGGTGAATGCCGTACCGGCGCGCGCCGTGCGACGGCCGCCAGCTCGCGTCCGCCTTCCGCGCCGCTATGCGGGCCGCGAGGCGTGCGGCTGAACCGCGCGCAGACCCGTCACCGACTGTCGAGTGTCTTCCAGTCACGAGAGACGCCCCTACAACTTAATGCCTCGCGATCGACCTTGCACGCGAAAGGCGCAAGCCCCCGAACGATTTTGACGCTCATCGAATGAACTGTGCGACCCGCGCGGTCGCGCGAGCGCCTGCGACCACCCGTCCCTACACGAGCGCTCGACGCGCGCGGTTACCGGTCCGCTTCCTTGCTGCCGACGACCGTGAGGTTCAGGCCGACCTGGACCGAGAGCAGCTTGCCGTCGACGGTGATGGTCGTCTTGCCGTTATAGTACCAGCCGAACGAGCCCGTCGAGAACTCGCGCTTGTCGGCCACGAGCTCCGAGGTCCCGATCGTGATCTTGACCGGCTCGGCCTTGTCGAGGAACTGGGTCTTCGAGATGGGGCAGGGTGATTTCGCCATGCCGGGAAGCTACGCGTGTCCCTGCACGACGTCCAGGAAGGCGCGCGCGGCGTGCGAGAGCGTGCGCGTCTTTGCGTGCAGGAGCCGCACCTTGCGCTCGACGTGCAGCTCCTTGACGGTGACCTCGCGCAAGAGCCCGCGCTCGACGTCGCGCTGCACGCACATGCGCGGCAGGAAGGCCACGCCCTCGTTGCTCTGCACGAAGCGGCGGATGGTCTCGAGCGTTGGCATCTCGACGTCCATGTTGAGCGGGACCTTGTGGCGCCGAAATTCGCGCAACACGGCCTCTCTGTAGGGCGAGACGACGTTGTGCGCGATGAACGTCTCCTGACCGAGCTCGCCGATCGTGACCAATTTGCGGCGCGCCAGCCTGTGCTCGGGCGAGACGACGAACGTGAGCGCGTCGGTGAAGATGACCTTCGAGACGAGCTGGTCGTCGGCCGGATCGTAGCTGACGACTCCGAGCTCGAGATCGCCGTGCAGGAGCTCCGCGGGGATCTTGCTCGACTGGCTGCGCCGCGCCTGCACCTTGATCTTGGGGAAGAGTCGCCGGAAGCGCTCGAGGTGCGGCAGCAGATAGAGGATCGACGACTCGTTGGCGCCGATGCTGAGGCGGCCGGCGGACTTGTCGCGCAGCTCGGAGAGCGCGTCCTCGAGCCCGCGGCGCACGTTCTCGAAGCGGCGCGCGTGGTCGAGGACGGTGCGTCCCGCGTCGGTGAGGCGCAGCTCTTTCTGGGAGCGATCGAGGAGCTTCTCGCCTACGTCGCTCTCGAGTCGCTGCACGGCGAGCGAGATGGCCGGCTGCGTCCGGAAGAGCTTCTCGGCGGCGCGCGAGAAGCTGCGCTCGGCGACGACGGTCTGGAAAACCTGCAGGGCGTAGAGATCCATGGGGGCCGCCGGCGTCGGACGTCTCATAACTATAGCTTATCGGCAGGGCTATAATTATTAATTTGCCGTATCGAGCGCGACACATCAAATTTGCCTGCATGCCTCAGGTCCCTTCGAACCGCGTCATCATCTTCGACACGACCCTCCGCGACGGCGAACAGTCACCCGGCTGCAGCATGACCGTGCCCGAGAAGGTGCGCATGGCGCACAAGCTCGCCGAGCTCGGCGTGGACGTCCTCGAGGCGGGCTTTCCCATCGCATCGGAGGGCGACTTCGAGGCCGTGCGGACCGTGGGCGCCGAGGTGAACGTCAAGGTGGCGGCGCTGGCCCGCTGCATGCCGGCCGACGTGGAGCGCGCCGCGCAGGCGCTCGAGCGGTCGAGGTCCGGGGCGCCGCGCATCCACACCTTCCTGGCGACGAGCGAGATTCACCTCAAGCACAAGCTCAAGAAGACGCAGGATCAGGTCCTCGAGGAGGCCTGCCGCGCCGTCGAACTCGCGCGCAAGTATGTCGACGACGTCGAGTTCTCGGCGGAGGACGGCGCGCGCACCGAGGTCGGTTACCTCGAGCGCGTCTCCAAGGCCGTCGTCGCCGCGGGCGCCGGCACCGTTAACATCCCCGACACCGTCGGGTATTCGCTGCCCGACGAGTACGGCGCCCTCATCGGCCGCGTGGCGCGCGCCCTCGGATCCTCTGGCGTCGTGAGTGTCCATTGCCACGACGATCTCGGCCTGGCCGTCGCGAACTCGCTGGCCGCCGTTCAGAACGGCGCGCGCCAGATCGAGTGTACGGTGAACGGCATCGGCGAGCGCGCAGGGAACTGCTCGCTCGAGGAGGTCGTCATGGCGCTGCGCACGCGGCGCGATCGCATGCCCTACGAGGTCGGCATCGAGACGACGCAACTCTTCCCGGCGAGCCAGCTCCTCACGGAGATCATCGGCGTCGGCGTGCAGCCCAACAAGGCCATCGTGGGCCGCAACGCCTTCGCGCACGAGGCCGGCATCCACCAGGACGGCTACCTCAAGGAGCGCACGACGTACGAGATCATCGACCCCCAGAGCGTCGGCGTGCCCGAGAGCCGCCTGGTCCTCGGCAAGCACAGCGGCCGCCACGCGCTCAAGGCCCGGTGCGACGAGCTCGGCGTCGCGCTCGATCGCGCCCAGCTCGACGAGGTCTACCGGCTGTTCTCGGCGCTCGCCGATCGACAAAAGGGCATCCTCGACGAGGAGATCCGCGCGTTGGCGATACGCGTCACGAGGGATGTATCAAGAAAAATAGCGTAATTTCAGATACATAAAACAAGTCATAATTTTATCGTAAGTGGGCTTAAGGAAAGGGCGCGATGGTCCGATTCTCCGATCATGGCGCGAAAAGGGGATTTCCGGTTCTTGGGCGTTGGGCTGCTGGGTCTCTCGGTGGCCGCGTGCGGCGGTCCGCAGCCGGACATCGGAGAGACGAGCTCCTACGCGCTGGCGGCGAATGCGCTGGCGGCGAATGCGCTTGCCGCGAACGCGCTTGCCGCGAATGCGCTTGCCGCGAACGCGCTGGCGGCGAACGCGCTTGCCGCGAACGCGCTTGCCGCGAATGCCTTGGCGGCGAACGCGCTCCGTGATCCACTCGCGCGGCAGTTCCTGAAGTACGTCGTGTCCTGCGCGCTGCCTGCCGACAAGAGCGTCACGATCAGCGTCGACGGCGAGTCCTACACCTACCCAGGCTTGCTCGGTATGGAGCCCCAGTGGGGCGAGCGCGGCGGCTCTTGCGACGAGTCGTGTCAGCGCTGGGTGACCGGCTGCGTACTCGCGCGCGTCGACCATCTGGGCATCGAGCGCATGATTTCGCTGCGCGGCATGAACGGCGCCCTGCGCACCTCGCGCGACGAAGCCGACGCGTACCCGGTGCGCGAGGCGACCTACTACGGAAACGTGTTCGCGGAGGGCCAGCCGCTCTTCGCCTGCCTGTCTCCCGGTCAGACGGGCGACCAGCGCGTGTGCGGCGATTCCCTCGACGATTGCCCCATGGACGTGGTGGGCTCATGTGCGAGCGCGTGTGCTTTTGAAGGCCCGAACGGACAGTTCGACTTCTGCAGCACGAGCGGAAAGGCGTTCCGGCCCGAGACTTATCGCGAAAGCGTGACGGTCTTTCTGCCGAAGCCGGGAAGGTGATCGGGAAAGCCGTAGCGGGCCGCTTCTACCTGGAGCACCTCGCCGGCGCGGGAGGAATGGGCGCGGTCTACCGTGCCCGCGACATCACCGACGGCGCGATCGTCGCGGTGAAGATCCTCACGGGCCGGGAGCTGCGCGAGGCCGAGCGGTTCGATCTCGAGGCGGCCATCCTGGCCGACCTCACGCACCCTGCGATCGTCCGCTACATCGCTCACGGCGTCGAGGGCGGCGACCACTTCATCGCCATGGAGTGGCTCGAGGGCGAGGATCTCGCGACGCGACTCGACCGGCAGCCGCTCGCGCTCGTCGACGCCGTCGCGATGGCCCGGCGCGCCGCCGAGGCGCTCGCCTACGCGCACGCGCGCGGCATCGTCCACCGCGATGTCAAGCCCGAGAACCTCTTCCTGCCCGGCAAGTCGATCGAGCGGCTCAAGGTGCTCGACTTCGGCATCGCGCGCCTGACGCGCGGCGGCCGAAAGCTCACCCTCACGGGCTCGGTCATCGGCACGCCGGGCTACATGGCGCCCGAGCTCGTGCGTGGCGCGCGCGACATCAAGCCCGGCGCCGACGTGTTCTCGCTTGGGTGCGTGCTCTTCCAGTGCCTCACGGGCCGCGCCGTATTCGAGGCGGAGGAGGCGACGGCGCTGCTCGCGAAGATCTTGCTGCAAGACGCGCCGCGCGCGCGGGACATCGCGCCCGGTATCCCGGCGGCGCTCGACGACGTCGTGGCGCGCATGCTCGCCAAAGACCCCGCCAAGCGTCTCGTCGACGCGCGCGCCGTCATCGAGGCGCTCGAGGGCGTCGACCTCGGCGCGGTCGGCGCCATGGCGACGACGGATGCGCGCCGGCGGCCTCAGCCGGCCCTCACGGCCACGGAGCAGCGCATCGCCTGCGTCGTCATCGCGGGGCCGTCGCCCACGTCCGAACAGCGCTGGTACGGCTCGACGCCGCCGCTCGGCTTGCGCGCCGACGGGCGGCGGACGCCCTCCGCGCCCACGCCCTCGCTCGGGCGCGTCGAGGATCTCGAGGAGGACCTCCAGCGCATCCACGGCGCGCGCATCCACCCTCTGCCCGACGGCTCGGTCGTCATCGTCCTGCCCGACGCGGGAAAGCCCAACGATCAGGCGGCGCGCGCCGCGCGCTGCGCCCTCGCCGTGCGCGCCGAGCTGCCCAACGTGCCCCTCGTCGTCGCGACGGGGCCGGGCCGCTTCTCGGCCTGGTCGATCGTCGGCGAGGTGATCGACAACGGCATGCGCCTCCTGCGCGGCACGGCGGCCGGCGCCATCCGGCTCGACGACATGGCAACGGACCTGCTCGACGCGCGCTTCGAGATCCGGCGCGACGGCACGACGTCGTTCCTGCGCGCGGAGCGCGACGTCTTCGGCGTCAAGCGCAACCTCCTCGGCAAGGCGTCCGACTTCGTGGGCCGCGGGCGCGAGATGTCGATGCTGTCCAATCTCTTCACGAGCGCGATCGCCGAAGGGGCGGCGTCGGCCGTGCTCGTGACGGGCGCGGCCGGCGTGGGCAAGTCCCGCCTGCGGCAGGAGTTCGTGGAGTGGGTCGTCGCGCAAGACGAAGAGGCTGAGATCCTCTTCGGCATCGGCGACTCGCTGGGCGCCGGGTCTCCGTTCGCGATGATCGGCCTCTGTCTGCGGCGCGCTGCGGGCATTCAAGAGGGCGAGCCCGTCGACGAGCGGCGGCGCAAGCTCGTCGACCGTGTGGCCCGCCACGTGGCGCGGGAGGTCGTGCCGCGCGTCGCCGCCTTCCTGGGCGAGATCGCCAACGTCCCGTTCCCCGACGAGCACAGCGAGGCGCTCAAGATGGCGCGCCAGAATCCCCAGCTCATGGGCGACGCCATGCGGCGCGCCTGGGAGGACTGGCTCGCGGCCGAGTGCGCGGCCCATCCCGTGCTGCTGCTCCTCGAGGATCTGCACTGGGGCGACCTCGGCACGGTGAGCTTCATCGATTCGGCGCTGCGCAACCTGCGCGAGCAGCCGTTCATGGTGCTCGCGCTCGCGCGTCCCGACGTCCACGCCGCGTTCCCCGACCTTTGGAGCGGGCGCGAGATGCAGATCATCCGCCTCGCGCCGCTGTCGAGGCGCGCGAGCGAAAAACTCGTGCGCGAGGCGCTCGGCTCGAGCGTGAGCGACGCCCTCGTCGAGCGGATCATCGCCCGCGCCGACGGCAACGCCTTCTACCTTGAGGAGCTCATCCGCGCCGCGGCCGCGGGGCGCCATGAGTCGCTGCCCGACTCGGTC
>DATKFB010000617.1:0-3557 GCA_035544435.1 Polyangia bacterium | reverse complement strand
GTCCTTGCGGCCGAGGTTCAGGTAGAGGCGCGCCGTCCCGGGCAACAGCTCCTCGGGCCCGCGCGCGCGCGGAGGTGCGATGACGGGACCCGCGCCCTCGCCGGCGGGTGCTTCGGTGGACGGGCTCTGCGGGCGCGGCGCTCCGGCCTCGCCGCGCTCTTCGCTCCACACTTCCCAGAACTCTTTCTCGGTCGGGGCGCTGTCGTTGCGCAGAGGGCCGGGGCCACGTCGCGAGCGGCGGTCGCGGGGGCCGCGATCATCGCGCGCCGGACGAT
This sequence comes from Polyangia bacterium, assembly GCA_035544435.1. Lineage (GTDB taxonomy): Bacteria > Myxococcota_A > Polyangia > Fen-1088 > Fen-1088 > DASZFV01. The sequence goes on along the minus strand of DATKFB010000617.1, from coordinate 3,282 downwards.
CGTCGGCTGGGCGTCCCGCTGAGGCGGGCGCGGAGGTCGGTCGCGAGTCGGCCGCGGCGAAGGGTGCAGCGGAAGGCACAGTGGAGGCCTCGGCCGGGGTGGGCGCGGCGGCGGCGGCGGGGCCGCCTTCGGGGAGTCGCGTCTCGCGCCAATCGCGGCGGATGTCGCGCTCGGCGGGCGGGGCTCCGGGGCTCGCGTCGACGCGGTCGCGTTCGCGCGGTCGCTCGCGGTCGCTCCCGCGCGGACGGTCGCGATCGCGCGGCCGCTCTCGGTCACGGTCGCGGGGACGGTCGCGATCGCGACTGCGGTCGTAAGAGTCGGCGCGGGACTCGGTGCGCGCCGCCGGCACCGCCACGGGCGCGGGCGGCTTTGGGAGCGCCGGCATGTTCTCGACGTCCTTGAAGGAGCGCGCGAGCAGCGCCGCGATGAGGCGCTCGCCGTCGACGGCGCTCGTCAGTCGCCGCGCGAGGCCGCGCCACTCGGCTCCGGGATCGGCCGCGAGCGCCGCGCGCAGCACCGAGACGCGCTCGCCTTCGCGGCGCGAGCGGATCTCCGTTTCCGACGGAAGGGCGCGCTCTTCCGGTCGAATCTTGTAGAGGAGCTTGAGGTAGTAGAAGGAGCCGACCTCGGTGGGACCGATGAGAGAGACGGCCGTGCCGTTCTTGCCCGCGCGGCCCGTGCGGCCCGTGCGGTGGACGTAGATTTCGGGCGACTCGGGGAACGTGTAGTTGAAGACGTGCGAGAGCGCCTCGATGTCGATGCCGCGCGCCGCGACGTCCGTGGCGACGAGATACTTGATGCCGCCCGCGCGCATGCGCCCGAGCACGCGCTCGCGGTCGGCCTGCGCGAGGTCCGATGAGATCGCCTCGGCGTCGTGGCCGTGCTTGCGCAGGAACTCGGCGACGCGTCCCGTCTCCTCGCGCGTGTTGCAAAAGATGATCGCCGACTTCGGATCCTCGAACGCCAGAATGCGCAGGAGCTCGGTCTCGCGCTGAACCGCCGGGATCGAGTAGTAGAGGTGCTTGATCTCGTGGACGCCGATGTAGTCGCCCGAGAGCTTGAGGAACTCGGGGTTGCGCAGGAACCGGCGCGACAGCCTCTGGATGCCCTCCGGCACCGTGGCCGAGAAGAGCAGGGTCTGCCGCGTGGGCGGCGTCTCCTCGAGGATCGTCTCGATGTCCTCCTGGAAGCCCATGGACAGCATCTCGTCGCACTCGTCGAGGACGGCCACCCGCACGCGGTCGAGGTGCAACGTGCCGCGCCGGAGGTGGTCGAGCACGCGCCCCGGCGTGCCGCACACGATCTGCCCGCCCGCGCGGAGCTGCTCGACCTGCCGCCCCATGGGCGCGCCGCCGTAGACGGGAACGACGGTCATGCCGGTATACGCGCAGATCTTGGCGAGCTCGGCCGCCACTTGCAGCGCGAGCTCGCGCGTCGGCATGAGGACGATGGCCTGCACGAACTTCTCCTCCGCGTTGACGATGCCGTTCGCGAACGGGATTCCGAACGCCGCCGTCTTGCCCGAGCCCGTGCGGGACTGGACCATGAGATCGCGGCCCGCCGTGATGAGCGGGAGGGTGGCCGTCTGGACGGGCATCGGCTCCGAGAAGCCCATCTCCTCGACGGCGCGCAGCACCTCGGCGCGCAGGCCGAGCTCCGCGAAGGTGGGCCCCTTCGGCGGAAGGGGCGCGGCAGGCGCCTCGTCCGTCGGGGTCGAGGGCGTGGGGGGGGAGGTGATTGGAAAGGAAGTCTCTTCGTTCATGGTGTCGTGTCTCCAGCGTCTATCGAAGCGCTCGATTGCGGAGAGTCGCCCGTTTCGGCGGCGCTGCTCGTGCCGAGCTTGCTGCCGACGCGTTCGAGTCTCTCGATGATGCGGGCCAGGCGAGGGGCCTGGTCCCTGCCGAAGCGCAGCAACTCTTTGTTGTAGCTGGCCTCGGTCTCGCGCAGTTCGGCGTGAATCACCGACAGCTGCTCCCATTCTTTGCTGAACTTTCCCGGCCGCGAGGCGGCGAAGTGGCAGCGCTGGTCGGCGGCCTTCCACTGGCCGAGCCAGAAGGCCCGGTCTTCGGCCCAGCGCTGCGCCTCCGAGGCGTCGTAGTGGGCGATGAGCTGGAAGTTCTCCAGGTGGCGCGCCAGCCCGTGCGTGACGTCCTTCAGCTCTTCGTGGCAGCTCTCCAGATCGGCGGCCGTCGCGACGGCGCCCACGGAGTCGCCCGAAGGGACGGCGTTGCGGCGGCGGTAGATCGTGACCGCCACCGAGATCAGCAAGTAGGTGCTGCTCAGCGTGACGAACGTCAGGATGAACCAGGAGACGAACCGCCGATAGGGGCGGAACTCTCCGGGGGGGGGGACGTTTTCAGTTGGCGGTGAGGTCGGGCGTAGGCCCATGGCGGCAAATCCATCCCTCGTGAGCGGAGCGCCGCTCGTCGACACCGACCCGGTGCGCCGGGTGAAGTGCCGTGGGGATGCCCGAACCCTACGGGGCGACCTCCGCGCTGTCAACTCCGCGGGCCGTAAATCGCGTCAGATCTTACACGACGGCGATAGAGAAGGTCGTCTCGTGGGTGCCGCCGGGCAGCACCTGCATCGCCCCGCCTTCGTTGAGAGCGTTGGCGCGCGCCGTCCAGGGCTCAACGCAGACGAAGTCACGGCCCCGCTCGGTCCACACGACGAGCACGCGGTCGGGAACGCCGAGGGACAACTCGAGATCACGGTCCTCGGGGCGCGTCAGCCTCACCGTGCGCGGCCAGTGGTCGAGCAGGTGCATGTCGACGACGTCGGCCGCGAGATCGATCGGCTCGCGCAGTGCCACGTTGCTCCCCGTGCGGTTGTCGAAGGCGCGCGTCGCGTCCGTGACGACGCGCGCCGCGCCTTTGTTGCGATCCGCGAGCTGGAAGTAGGGGTGCAGGCCGGGGTGCATCGGCATGTTCCGCTCGCCCATGTTCGAGACGCGCGTCTGCACGGTGAGCCGGCCCTCGCAGAGCACGTAGGTGACGGCGAGACGGAAGTCGAACGGGTACTGCGCGCGCGTCATGGCGTTCGCCGTGAGCGCGAGGCCGAGGCGGGCGCCGCCGTCGGTCGCCTGGTCGACGATGGCCCAGGGCATGTTCCGCGCGAAGCCGTGCTGCTTCATCGTGTAGGTCGCGCCGTCCCACTGGTACTTGTCGTCGGCCAAGCGCCCCGCGATGGGGAACAGAACGGGGATGCCACCGCGGACGTTCTTGACCGGATCGCGCAGCGTATCGGCGTCGAGGTAGAGGACGTTCGTGTCGCGCACGATGA
>DATKFB010000616.1:0-4691 GCA_035544435.1 Polyangia bacterium | reverse complement strand
CGGCGCGGGGCCCGTGTTCGAGCGCTACGAGGCGCTGCTCGGTGCCGTCGCGGGCTCCGAGGCCATGGACGAGCTCCAGGCCGCCGCGCTCGCGGACGAGACAGTCGCCGTCATCCTCGCGAGCCTGCTGGGCGACGTCTACCTGCGCTGGCCCGGCCGGCCGCGCGTCGCGCTCGCGGGCGCGCTGCCGCTCGTCTCGCCGGCGTTCGAGCGCGAGCGCGCCGAGCTCGCGCGCGCGCACGATCCGTCGTGGGCCGTGACCTTCTTGCAGCGGCTCGTCGAGCACGAGCGCAGCCTGCTCGCGCGCCTCGAGCAGCTCGAGTCCAACGCCCTGCGCCTCCTCGGCCTCTTCCCTCTCGAGGCGGGCGGCGCGGGCGGCAGCCTCGCGGAGCTCTACCAGCTCGTGAGCACGGCCGGGCTCGCCGACGTCGTCGACTTCTCGCTGCAGCTGCTGCCGTCGCTGCTCGAGACGAAGCGCCGGCCCTCGGCCCAGCGCTTCTCGATCGACGGTTACGCCTCCGTCGAGCGGCGCGGCAACCTCGACGCGCTTTTGCCGGGTGAGCTCGCGCACGACGACGAGGTCTTCGGCCTCAAGGCGCTCTCGGACGACTTGCTCTATTACGGGCACGAGCGCCGCCCGGACGCGGCCCGGCGCCTCCATTACATCCTCGTCGACGCGAGCGCCTCGATGCGCGGCGCGCGCGAGGTCTTCGCGCGCGGCCTCGCGCTCGCGCTCGCCAAGACCTTTACGCTGCGCGGGGGCGACGTCTGGGTGCGCTTCTTCGACAGCCGGCTCTCCGAGCGCCTCGACGTGGGGCGCGCGCCGCGGCGCGAGCTGCCGCGCTTCCTGACCTTCAAGTCCGAGCGCGGCCGAAACTACGCGCGCGTCTTCGGCGATCTCGCGGCCGAGGTCGCGCGGCTGCGGCGCGAGAGCGCGCGCGAGATCGCGCTGACGTTCATCTCGCACGCCGAGTGCCACATTCCGCTGCCCGTCGTCGAGGCGCTCGCGCGCGACGCCACGCTCTACGGGATCTTCGTGCTGCCCTCCAAGCCAATCGACCTCGAATACTTGCCGCGCCTGCATCGCCACCAGGTGGTGACGGCCGAGTCGCTGGCGCGGGGCGCCGAGAAGCGGCGGCGCGCCCTCGAGATCGTCGAGGACGCGGCGCTCGACCGCTGATGGCCACGCGCGAGGACGTCGAGCTGCGACAGCGCGCCGAGCGGGCTCTGCGCGCGGGCCGCGCGCGCGAGGCGCTCACCCTTTACACGGCGCTCCTCGGGAAGGTCGAGATCTACGACGCTCGCCGCTACGACGCCTGGCTCGAGGGGGCGCTCGCGGCTTACGAGGCGCTCGGGCGCACGCGCGAGGCGGGCTACGTCCTCCTCGGCCTGCGCCGCTTCGCGGAGGCGCAGCGCCACTTCCCCGCCGCCGAGCGGCCCCTCGAGTGGGCGCTCGCGGCCTCGCGACTCGGCCGGCACGCCGAGGCGGCGCGCGTTCTTTCGGAGGCCGGGCAGTCGGTGCTCGCCGCCGTCGAGCTCGAGGCCGTTGGGGCGCACGGGGCGGCGCGCCTTGAGTGGGAGCGCGTCGTGCGCGACCCGCGCCTCGGCGGCCTGCCCTACGAGGCGGCGCTCGCGCACTTCTGCCTCGGGCAGTCCCTCCTGCGCATGAACGAAGGCGCCGCCGCCGCGCGCGAGCTCTCGACGACGCAGCGTCTCCTCGAGGTCGTGGCCGATGACTTCGAGACGCGCGGCGAGATCCAGCGCGCGCTCGAGTGCTACCGCCAGCTCCTCCTCCTCGGCCGCGAGACGGGCTCCTTCGAGAACGTCGCCGAGGGCTACCTCAACACGATCCGCATCCTCGTGCGCGAGGACCAGCGCTTCTATGCCTTTCAGTTCTACGAGGACTTCCTGGCCTACGCCGTCGAGCACAAGGAGTGGTATGCGGCGGCCACGCTGGCGCGCGAGGCGGCGGCCTACAGCGTGAAGACCGGCCTCGTCTTCGAGCGGCACTACCTCGCGCGGGCCGCGGAGCTGTGGGAGGCGACGGCGACGCACAACGAGGAGGCCGGCGGGCCGCTCGAGCTGTCCGAGAATGCGCTGCACGCCGCCGTCGACGCCGCCGCGTCGCTCGATGACCCCGCGCTCGTGGCGCGGCTCTACGGAAGGCTCGCGGTGCTGCCGCTCGCCGCCAAGAAACGCGCGCGCTATCAGCGACTGGCCGAGCGGGGGGCCGGCGCGCTCGCGGCGCCGCGCGTGCGCGCGCCGGGCTTCCCCGAGTACCTTCGCCGCGCGAACGCCTACCAGGACGTCTCGCGCCAGGACCTCGTCGAGTGGTCGCTCGAGGGCGATCCCACGGCTGTGCTCGCGCGCTGGATGACGGGAGCCGACGGCGGCCGCCCGCTCGACGCTTCGCCCGAGGAGCGGAAGGCGTCGCGGCTCGCGCTGCGCGCCATCCTGCTCGCGAGCGCGCCCACCTTCTCGTTCGACGACCCGCGCGCGACGGCGGAGCTCGCGTTCGCACTCGGGCGCACGCAGCTCTACCAGGTCCTGCGCCCGCTCGAACGGCTCGCCGAGCACGGCGCGCCCGAGGTGCGCGCCGCAGTCATGACGAGCGCGGCGAACGTCTTCAACGCCCGCAGCGTGGCCATCGTGCGGACGGGGCTCGCCGATCCATCGCGCCTGGTCGCGGACGAGGCGCTGAGGTCGCTGGGCCGGCTCGACTACCGCGGCGGCTTTGATCCGCTCGCGCGCATCTTCCGCGAGGCCACGGACGAGCGCGTTCGCGCCGTCGCGCTCGAGGCCATCGCGGGCGTGGGGACGTTCGAGGCGGGCCTCTTCCTCCTCGACCTCGTGCGCCAGGAGACCGGCGCGCTGGCCGAGGCGGCGGCTGAGCGACTCGCGAGCTTCCAGGGCGACGAGCTCGTGCCCGTCGTGCGCCAGGCCGCCGAGATCGAGGCGGGCGAGCGGCGCGCCGTCCTCGAGCGCATCCTCGCGAGGCTGGGCGGCCCGGGCCGCTAGACGACCCTCGCCCTTTCCCCACTCCGCGGTGAGAAGGGATCGGACACTGAGAGCAGCGTCGCGGCGTGCTCGTTCTGCGCCGCCGGCGGGCGACGTCACCGCGACAGTCATGTCGCGGCGGCATCAGCGCGCTTGGCACAGCGGGGATCTCGGCGCGCGCACGGCGACCCCGCTGCTCACGGCGACGCCCAACGTCACGCTGTCGGTCTCGCCCACGGGCGCTCGCGTCTGGGCCTTCCAGGTGGGCGGGCTCGGGCTCGCCTCGACGGAGCTGCCGTCGGGGCGCGTCCACTCGCTCACCGTTGACACGCCCGCGAGCGCGCTCTTCGAGATTACGCGCGCCGACGGCGGGCAGTCACTGGTCGTCCTGCACGAAGGGATCGGCGTGGGTGCGGCGATCTTCGACGCCGACAAACCGAACGAGGCCGGGTGCCGAATCTACGGGGCGCTTCTTACGGAGGGATCCTATGACGATCAGTAACGGTGCGCGCGCGGCGCTCCTGGCGCTCGTGATGGTCGCGAATCGGGGTGGCGTCGCGCGCGCGGCCGACGAGCCGGCTCCCACGATCGCGCAGGGCAGCGGCGTCGTCGCGCCCGCCTCACGGCCCTGGCAGGTCGCAGCGGGCGTGCGCTCGGCGCTGTTCCGGGGCAGGGGATACGACCCCTTCTCCACCAATGACGTCTTCACGCAGTTCTCGGCGACCGCGACCTGGCGCGTCCCTCGCGACGGCGATCGGCGTGGGGTGGGAGAGCGGCAGCGGCGACGCGCAGGCGCGCGGCGCCGACACGAACCTTTCGCTCACGCGACTCGCGCTCGCGCTCGAGGAGCGCTTCGCGCTGCGTCCACGGGCGTACGCGTTCGCGCGGGTCTCGCCCGGGTGGTTGCGTGGTACGGCCTCGCTCGACGATCAGGCGGTCGCGGCGCCGCTGCGCACGACGTTCTCGACCTTCTCCTTCGACGCCAGCGCGGGCGCGGCGGCGCGGCTCACCCCGCGCGCGTCGCGCGTCGCCTGCTGGCTCGTGGGCGACGCGGGGTACGGATGGGCGCCCGACCAGCACCTCGCGCTCGCGCCGGCGCTGCCGGCCGCCGACCACGACAAGGCGGGCGCGACGACGCTCGCCGATCTCGCGCCGCGCGGCGTGTTCTTTCGCTTCGCGCTCGCGCTCGCCTTCTGAGCCGCCCGCGCGCGCCGGACCGTTAGCGACGTTTGCCGCCGAGGACCCAGGCCGCGAGCCCGCCGATGACGATGAGCCCGAGCGTCCAGACGCCGCCGCGGCCCTCGAGGCCGCCGCTCTTGAGCCACAGTACGAGCAGGAGGGCCGCGCACAAGCTCACGAGGAGCCGCAGGTTGCGCCGCACAGAGGCCGTCACGCGCTCCTGCTCCGCTCGCACGCGCGCGAGCTCGGCCTGGACCCACTCGACGTCGATGGGCTCGCCGCGTCTCTGGCGGGCGACCTGCTCCTCGAGGTAGGCGCGCCGATCGCGCGGCTCGTTCGGGGCCATGCCCCGAGCATACCCGTCAGGGCGTGCGTCCGCGCGCGAGATCGTCGGCAATGGTGCCCACGACGAGCGCGAGCGCCGCGGGATCGCGAGCCCCCAGGCCCACCTCGCGGTTGGCGTCGAGCGAGGCGGCCGTGAGGTTCGCCGAGCCGACGTAAAGCCAGTCGTCGGC
>DATKFB010000615.1:0-4713 GCA_035544435.1 Polyangia bacterium | reverse complement strand
CCGCGACGCGGGCGTGGCGCGCTGGGGGCGCCTGCCGACGATCTTCCTGTGGACGCAGTCCGATCGCGCCCTCGCCGCCGGGGTGGCCGTGGGCGTCGCGCTCTCGCTGTCGGCGCTGCTCGGTCTGCGGCGCCGGCTCTGCTTCGCGCTCTCGACGGCGCTCTACCTTTCGTACGCCGTCGCGGCGCGTGTGTTCCTCGGATTCCAGTGGGACAACCTCTTGCTCGAGTGCGGCTTGTGCGCCGTGTTCTTGCCCACGACGCGCCGGGCGCCCCTCGCCCACTTCCTTTTCCGCGCGCTCCTCTTCAAGCTGTACTTCGAGTCGGGCCTCGCGAAGTGGCAATCTCCGCTGGGCGACTGGCAGGACGGCAGCGCCATGACGTACTACTACGAAACGGCTCCGCTGCCGACGGCGCTGGCCTTCTACGCGCACAACCTGCCCGTCTGGTGGCACCACCTCGAGAGCCGGGCCACGCTCGTGCTCGAGCTCGTCGTGCCCTTCGGAATCTTCGGTCCGCGGCGCGCGCGCCTCCCGACGGCGCTCGCCCTCACGGCATTCCAGCTCGTCAACGCCGCCACCGCGAACTATGGCTTCTTCTGCCACCTCGCCGTCGCGCTCCACGTGTTCTTGCTCGACGACGCCGACCTCGGGCGCGTCCGGCGCTTTCTCTTGCCGCGTCCGACGCGGCGAGCTGCGGCCCCGGGAGCCAGACCCTCGCCCGACGGAGCGCACGAGCGAGACCTGGCCGCGCGCGCCGTCGATCGCGCGGCCGCGCGGGTTGGCGTCGCCGCCTACCTCGCGCTGTCGGCCGCGTCGGCCGCGTTCATCTTCGGCGGCGGCGAGCCGGGCGCCGTGCTGAGGGCGCTCGCGCCGCTCGTCGATCGCGCGGAGACGCTTCGGATCGTGAACACCTATCACTTGTTCGCGTCGATCACGCGCGAACGCATCGAGCCCGAGTTCCAGACGCTCGCGCCGGGCGGGGACGAGGCGGACGACGCGGCTTGGACCGCGCACGATCTCCGCCACAAACCCGGCGCCCCCACGCGCGCGCCCGACTTCGTGGCGCCGCACCAGCCGCGCCTGGATTTCCAGCTCTGGTTCCACGGCCTCGCCTTCCAGCGCGGTCAGCCTCTGTACGTCCGCATGTTGCTCGAACGAATGTGCGAAGATTCGGACGCCGTGCGCCCCTTCTTCCGTGAGTCCGCGCGCGACGCGCTGCCCGCGCACCCGCGCGCGGCGCGCGTCGTCTACTGGCAGTACCACTTCACGACTCCCGCCGAGAAGCAAGCGACGGGCGCCTGGTGGCGCCGCGAGCGGCTCGCGGCCACGGCGCCGGTCCGGTGCGCGGGCTCGACGTGACGACCAGCGTCGACGTCGCGTCTCCCGCGCCCGCCGCGCCACGTGCCGCGTCGCTCGCGACGCTGTTCTTCACCGTCTTCCTCGACCTGCTGGGGTTCGGCCTCGTGATCCCGTTCTTGCCCGGTCTCGCGCGCGACCTCGGAGCCGGCAACTTCGTGGCGACGCTGCCAGGCGCTGCGTACTCGCTCATGCAGTTCCTGTTCATCCCCGTGTGGGGCCGGCTCTCCGATCGCGTGGGCCGCCGGCCCGTGCTGCTCTGGAGCATCGCCGCCTCGGCCTTCGGCATGGCCATGCTCGGCTTCGGCCACTCGCTGCTCTGGCTCTTCGTCGCGCGCTTGTGGAGCGGCATCGCGACCGCCAACATCGCCGTCGCGCAGGCCTACATCGCCGACGTCACGACGCCCGAGACGCGCGCGCGCGGCATGGGCATGATCGGCATCGCCTTCGGCCTGGGCTTCATCTTCGGCCCCGCCGTGGGCGGCGTCCTCTCACGCTACCCCGTGCCCGGCTTCGCGCAGGTCGGCGCGCTGCCGGCGCTCGTGGCCGCCGGCTTGTCGACGATCAACCTGCTGCTCGCGCTGCGCACGCTGCCCGAGTCGCTCCCGCCGCAGGCGCGCGGCCGCAGCGTGCGGCGCGCCGTTCCGCTCGACCTGCAAGCCTTCCGCGCCGCCGTACGCGTGCCAGGCGTGGGCGTCGCCGTGGCGACGAACTTCTTCGTGATCCTGTGGTTCTCAGGCATGGAGCAGACTTTCCGCCTGTTCACCGACGACGTCTTCGGGATGACCGCCGCGGCGACGGGCGCGATCTTCACCGTCGTGGGCGTCGTCGGCGCCGGCGTGCAGGGCGGCCTCGTGCACCGCCTCGCGCGGCGCTTCGGGGAGGCGCGCCTCATCATCGCGGGCCCGCTCGTGCTGGCCGTCGCGTTCGCGCTCCTCGGCGCGAGCCCGATCTTTGGCGGCGCCGCGCGCGTCGCGCTCTACGTCGCGAGCGGCCTCATCGCGCTCGGGAACGGCATCGTCACGCCGTGCCTGCCGGCTTATGTTTCGCGCCGCGCCCAAGCGACCGAGCAGGGCCTCTCGCTCGGCACGTTGCAGTCGGCGTCGGCCCTGGGACGCGTCGTCGGGCCCGCTCTCGGCGGCGTGCTCTATTCGACGTTCAGCCCCACGGCGCCCTACACGATCGGCGCCGTCGGCCTGCTCGTCGCCGCGGTCGTCGCGGCGGCCCGCTTACCCGACTGAGCTCGTCTTCGCGGCGCGGCCAAGGGCGCAAAGATCGCGGCTCAGGCTCACGGCACGTTCGGACCGCTGCCGGTCTTGCGCTTCTCGGGCTTGGGCGTCGCTTCGTTGCCGTGCAGGCACACTCGATTGCGGCCCGTGCGCTTGGCCTCGTAGAGCGCCTTGTCGGCGGCCGCGAGGAACTGCGCGTGATCGAGGACCGCCGTGTCGGGGATCGCCGCGATGCCGAGGCTGATCGTCACGGGGATCGTCTTGCCGCCGTACACGAACGTGTGCGCTTCGACGGTCTGACGTAACCGTTCGGCCACGATCTTCGCGCCACCGAGATCGGTGCCGCGGCAAAGGACCGTGAACTCCTCGCCCCCGAAGCGCGCCAGAACGTCCTCGGTCCGCACGAGCGTCGCCATGAGCTGCGACAGCTCCGACAGCACGAAGTCGCCCGCTGGGTGGCCGTGGGAGTCGTTGATGCGCTTGAAGAAGTCGATGTCAAGGAAGATGAGGGCCAACGGTGAGCTGTGTCGCGCGGCATACGCAAACTCTTTCTCGAGATAGTCGGTGAAGTACTTCTTGTTGAAGACCTTCGTGAGGCCGTCACGCAGCGCCGATTCGTACATCTGACGCTGGAAGACCTCGTCCAGGTAGTCGTGGTACGTAAACTTCAGGATCGTGGTCGAACCGACCATGATCTTGTCGCCATCGGCGAGCTCACGGCGGTCGACCCGGATGCCGTTGCAGAAGGTCCCGTTCGTCGAGCCGAGATCCTCGAGCACGATCTTGTCGCCGTCCCCGTCGGCGCCGCCCTCGCGGACCAGCTGGCAATGCTCGCGCGACACGCCCTCGTCGTTGAGCCTGACGAGGCAGCGCGGGCCCCGGCCGACGATCGTCTTGTCGACCTGGAGCTTGAACATCTCACCGGCACTGACTCCCGCTAGGACGACGAGGTAAGCGAGATTGCGCTTTTGCTCCTTGTCCGACTCGATCGGAGCGGCAGGCTTGGTATGCGTCTGGTCCTTGGCTGGCCCGCCCGACCCCTTGTCCATGTTCTCATCCTAACCCGACACGGTGCGGCTTGTCCCGCCCACCCCTCGGCCTCCGTCGGGCCTCACGGAGTCTGGCGGGCGCCGGTCTCGGGATCGATACGCCACCGCAGCTCCCCGGGGTGCCCGGGACCATCGGGCAAGCGGAGCCGCAGAGCCTCCGCCTTGCGCAGCGCGGGGAAGCGGTCGAGCCGCAGCAGGGCGCCCGCCAGCGACGAGAGGATGGGCTCGTGGGCGCAAAGGGCGACCGAATCCTCTCCTTCGAGCGTCGCCAACCAGGCGACCGTTCTCGAGACCCTGGCCTCCGGCTCGAGCGCTTCGCTGACGACGAGGCGACCACCGTAGCCGACCGCCGCGGCGACGATCTCAGCGGTCTGGACGGCGCGAACGAGCGGGCTGCTCACGATCAGCGTAAAGTCGCCGCCCCGGCGCCTGAGCGCCCGACCCACCCGCGTCACCGAAGCGCGTCCACGCAGCGTCAGGGAACGCGCCTCGTCGCGAGGTGCGTCGTCCCCGGCTTCACCGTGGCGGATCAGCGTGACGCGCACCGTGCGAGATCCGCCGGCCGGTCAGCCGTGCTCGGGTCCGGCGCTCGCCGACGTGTCGTGACCGTGGTCGTCGCCGGGGCCCGAGGGCGCCTCCGCCGGCTCCGGAGACGGCACCGACAGGCCCGCCGGTCCCGGCGCGGGCGCAGATGACGCGAGCACGGCCGCCGGCGAGGGCGCGTTCGCCTCGACGATCTCGGCGCTCAGCGCGACGGCCACGGGCGGGGGGCCCGCATCGATGCCGTGTTTCTTGAGCGCCGCGAGGTAGTGATCCCGCTCGGCGATGGCCGCGAGCAGGCGCTGCCTCATCGTGTCGTTGTTCTGCTTGAGGCGCCCGATCTCGGAGAGATCGCGCTGCCGTGTCGAATCCACTTTCGAGGCGCGCGCGAACGCCTTGAGGAACTCGGCCTGGCTCAGGTCGGCGACCGTCGTCGCGCGGTATTTTCCGACCTCCGCCTTCTCGAGATACCCCTCGGCCGCGAGGCCGAGCAGCGCCTTCGACACTTGGGGCTCCCCGGCGCCGATGGCGAGTGAGA
>DATKFB010000614.1:0-2999 GCA_035544435.1 Polyangia bacterium | reverse complement strand
ATTGAACCTGACCGTCACCAAGGACAAGCGGGTCTTCCTGGGCAAGCTGCAGATCCCCTGGGACGACGTCGAGAAGATGCTCAAGAACAACGCCAAGCTCAACGCCGACCACGAGCTCTATCTCCACGCCGACAAGGACCTCTTGTACGGCGACGTCGTGAAGATCATGGCGGCCGTCAAGCAGGCCGGCGTCGACAAGCTCGGCATGGTGACGGACCCGCTCGAGTAGAGACGACGACCATGGCGCGGCAGGGCAACCGGCGGGCTTCGGGACGCGGCTTTCAGGGGCTGCTCATCACGCTCGCGCTGCACGGCGGCCTCTTCGCCGCCATCGCCGTCGCCAACAACCGCGAGCAGCCCCCCCTCGTCATCAACCGAGACTTCGTCGTCGCGGAGATGGTCAAGCTCGGCAAGCCGCGCGACAAGTTCTGGCTGCCGCGCATCACGCAGCCGCCGCGCTCGACGGCGCCGCCCGACTCGCTCAAGGTCGCCGAGGATCCGAACGCCAAGGCCGCGCCCAAGGAGGCGCCCCGGCCCGACGACCCGACTATCTCGAAGGACCTCAAGCGGGCGCTCGATCGCGCGCGCAAGCTCGAGCAGCTCGCCGTGCCCGACGAGGCGGACGAGGGCTCCCTCACGGGCTCGAAGCTCGGCACGTCGAACACGGAGACAGGCGACCAGTACCTCGCCGAGGTCAAGGGCTTGCTCATGCAGAACTACGCGCTGCCGGCGGGCATGGCCCCCGGCTCGGTGAGCACGCCGCCCGAGATCCGTTTCCGACTCGGCGAGGACGGCACGCTGTCGGACATCAAGCTCGTGAAGTCGTCGGGCAACAGCTTCGCCGACGACGCGTGCGTGGGCGCGGCCCAGCAGACGCGTAAGGTGTCGCCGCCGCCGCCGAAGTATCGCAACCATGGTATAGGGGTCGAGTGCGACAAGTAGCCGGGGGTCTCTTCCTCGACGGGGTGTCTCTGTCTCGCGCGGCGCTCGCGGCGGTCACGCTGCTCGGCATCGGCGCCCACGCGCGGCCAGCGCGCGCGCAGACGGGCGGCGATGAGGATCTGCCCGTCATACGTCTCTCGGGCGCCGGGATCGAGCTCCTGCGCATCGGCGTGCCGCGCGCCGAGGGGGACCCGACTTCGGCCGGCACCGCCGGCGAGACGCTCTCCAAGGACCTCGACGTCACAGGGCTGTTCCAGGTGCTCGACCCGGCCTCGTTCCCGGCGGCGCTGCAGAGCGAGGGTCTCGGCTTCTCGTCGCCGATGTGGACCCAGGTCGGCGCGCAGGCGGTCGTGAAGATGCGCGTCGCGGGCGGCCAGATCGAGGGCCGCCTCTACGTCACGGCCCGCGGCGACACGGCCCAGCTCTCGAAGGTGTACCGCGGCGCCGACGTTCGCGACGCCGTCCACGACTTCGCGAACGACATCGTCAAGTTGTTCACGGGCCAGGCGGGCGTCTTCGGTTCGCGCATCGCCATCGCGATGTCGGGCAAGGGCGCGCACGAGATCGCGACCGTCGACATGGACGGCGGGCGCACGGCCGTCGTCACGAAGATGGCCTCGGACTGCTTGCTGCCGGCCTTCTCGCCCGGCGGCGGCGAGATCGCGTTCACGTCCTACCTGCGCAACAACCCGGACCTCTACATCGTCTCGGCGGGCGGCGGGCGCGCGCGGCGCGTCTCGAAGCAGCCGGGGCTCAACACGGGCGCGGCCTGGGCCCCCGACGGGCACACGCTCGCCCTCACGATGTCGTACGAGGGCAACGCCGAGCTCTACCGCATCAACACCGAGGGCGGCGCGCAGGCACGGCTGACCGCGAACCCGGCCATCGACAGCTCGCCTTCGTTCTCGCCCGACGGCGGACAGATCGCCTTCGTGTCGAACCGCCAGGGCTCGCCCCAGATCTTCGTCATGTCGGCCGGCGGCGGCGGCGCGAAGCGCGTCACGTTCCAGGGCAAGTACAACCAGACGCCGCGCTTCAACCCGCGCGCCGACAAGCCGCAGATCGCGTTCACGGGGCGCGACGAGCGCGGCGTGTTCGACGTCTTCATCCTCGACGTCAGGTCGGGGAAGATCGATCGCGTCACGCAGGGCAAGGGCTCGAACCTCGATCCGACGTGGTCGCCCGACGGGCGCCTCATCGCGTACGTATCGAGCCGCGGCGGCCTGTGGGTGCAAAACCCCGAGACGCACCACGAGGTGCAGATCTGGCGCGGCAGCGGCTCGTCCCCGTCCTGGGGACCGGCGCCGCGGCGTTAGAGCCGGCGCCGTGGACCTGACGCTCGCCACGATCGACGTCGGCACGAACACGACGCTGCTGCTCGTGGCGCGCGCCGAGGGAGCGGACGCCGTCACCGTGCTCGACGAGCGCGCGGAGATCACGCGCCTCGGCCGAGGCATCGGCCTCGGCGGCGCGCTGGGCGCCGAGGGCATCTCACGCACGCTGGACGCGCTTCGCGGCTACGCGGCGCTCGCGCGCCAGCGCGGCGCGCGCATCGCCGCCGTGGGCACGGAGGCGCTACGCCGCGCGCCCAACGGGGCCGACTTCCTCGGCCCCGCGGCGGAGATCCTGGGCGTGCCCGTCGAGGTCATCGACGGCGCGCGCGAGGCGGCGTTGACCTTCCGCGCGGCCGCCGCGTCGTTCCCGGCTGAGGCGCGTGCGGGCGCGCTCGTCGTCGTCGACATCGGCGGCGGCTCGACGGAGATCATCCTGTCGGACCGCGGCGCCGTGACCTGGAGCGCGAGCCTGCCGCTCGGCTCCGTGCGCCTCACGGAGAGATACGTCCGCCACGATCCGCCCACGCCCGCCGAGGTCGACGCCATCGAGGGCGAGGTCGACGGGGCGCTCGCCGCCGTGCCCTGGCCCGCGGGCCCGAGCGCCACGGTCGTCGGCACCGCCGGCACGGTGACCTCGCTGGCCGCCATGGCACTCCGCCTCGTGACCTACGACCCGGCCCGTGTGCACGGCTGCGAGCTCGACGTCGCGGCCCTCGACGCCGA
>DATKFB010000613.1:0-5268 GCA_035544435.1 Polyangia bacterium | reverse complement strand
GACGACGGCGGAGCATCCTAGGGCGCGCCCGCCATGTGGATCGTCCGCCTCGCCCTCCGCCGCCCGTACACGGTGGCCGTCATGTGCCTCCTCATCCTCATCATGGGCATCCTGTCGATGACCCGGATGGTCGTCGACATCTTCCCGTCGATCGACATCCCCGTCGTCGCCGTCGTATGGAACTACCCCGGGCTCAACGCCCAGGACATGGAGCGCCGCGTGGTGCTCATCAGCGAGCGCGCCTACTCGACGACCGTCAACGGCATCGAGCGCATCGAGTCGCAGTCGATCCCCGGCATCGGCATGCTCAAGATCTATTTCCAGCCGGGCGCCGACATCGGGGCGGCCATCGCGCAGATCACCTCGGTCTCGACGACGATCCTGCGCATCACGCCGCCCGGCATGCAGCCGCCCAACGTCATCCAGTTCAACGCCTCGAACGTACCGGTGGCGCAGCTCACTGCCAGCAGCGAGACGATGCCGGAGGAGAAGATCTTCGACTACGGGCTGAACTTCATCCGCGTGCGGCTGTTCACGATCCCGGGCCTGTCGTGCCCCGCGCCCTACGGCGGCAAGCAACGTCAGATCAACGTCGACATCGACACGCGCGCGCTCGCGGCGCGCGGCCTCACGCCCACGGACGTCGTCAACGCGCTCCAGGCCTCGAACGTCATCCTGCCGGCCGGCGACGCGCGCATCGGCGACCGGCAGTACAACGTGCTGCTCAACTCGAGCCCGCCCAGCGTCGAAGACTTCGCGACGATCCCCGTCAAGGCGGTGAACGGCGCCATGGTGCTCCTGGGCGACGTCGCGCACGTCGTCGACGCCTACGCCGATCAGTTCAACGTCGTGCGCGTGGGCGGCAAGCGCGCGACGTACCTCGCGATCCTCAAGCACGCAGACGCGTCGACGCTGGCCGTCGTCGACGCCGTGCGCGACATCCTCCCGACGATCAAGGCTTCGGCGCCCGAAGGCCTCGAGCTCAAGATCGACTTCGACCAGTCCGTGTTCGTGCGAGGCGCTATCGCGGGCGTCGTGCGCGAGGCCGTCATCTCGTCGATCCTCGTGTCGCTCATGGTGGGCGCCTTCCTCGGCAGCTGGCGCAGCATGGTGATCGTCTGCACGTCGATCCCGCTCGCGATCTTCTCGGCGATCGTAGGCCTCAAGCTCACGGGCAACACGATCAACATCATGACGCTCGGCGGGCTCGCCCTCGCCATCGGGATGCTCGTCGACGACGCCACGGTCGAGGTCGAGAACATCCACAGGAACCGCAGCCTCGGCAAGCCGCTCACGCGCGCGATCCTCGACGGCGCGCAGCAGATCGCCGTACCGGCCATCGTCGCGACGCTCGCGATCTGCATCGTCTTCTTCCCGGTCGTGCTGCTCTTCGGCCCGGCGCGCTTCCTGTTCACGTCGCTCGCGCTCAGCGTCGTGCTCGCGATGCTGGCGTCGTACCTGCTCTCGCGCACCCTCGTGCCGTCGCTCGCGCGGTGGCTCATGGCCAGCGAGCACCATGCCGGCGCTCCGGACGGCGACGCCCGGAGCCTTCCCCGTCGCGCGTCCGCGTGGTCGCGCCTCGCGCGGCGCTTCAACGCGCGGCGCGACGTGGCGTTCGAGCGCTTCCAGAGCTTCTACGCCGGTCTCCTCGCGACGGTGCTGGCCCACCGCCGCTTCGCGCTCGGCATCGGCGCCGGCGTCTCGATCGCGAGCCTGGGCCTGCTCTTCGTCGTCGGGACGGACTTCTTCCCCTCGGTCGACGCCGGGCTCATGAAGCTGCACTTCCGCGCGCCGCCCGGCACGCGCATCGAGAAGACGGAGCGGATCATCGGCGACGTCGAGGCGAAGATTCACAAGATCATCCCGGCCGGCGAGATCGACGCGCTCAACGACATGCTGGGCCTGCCCATCTCGTACAACCTCGCCTTCATCCAGACCGACAACGTCGGCCCCATGGACGCCGAGATCCTCATCGCGCTCAAGCCCGGCCACCACGCGACGGCCGGGTACATGCGGCGCATCCGCGCCATGATCGCGCGCGATTTCCCTGGCTCGACGGCCTACTTTCAGCCCGCCGACATCGTGAGCCAGGTGCTGAACTTCGGCCTGCCCTCCCCCATCGACGTCCAGGTGGAGTTCCCCGACCTCGCGAAGAGCTACGAGGTCGCGCGCAAGCTCCGCGACATGATCGCGACCGTGCCGGGGACGGCCGACGCGCACATCGTTCAGGTGCTCGACTACCCGTCGCTCAACATCGCCGTGGACCGCCAGCGCGCCGCGCAGGTGGGCGTGAGCGAGCGCGACGTCGCGAACAACCTGCTCATCTCGCTGTCCTCGAGCGGCCTCGTATCGCCGTCCTACTTCCTCAACCCCAAGAACAACGTCAACTACGTCGTGGCCGTGAAGTCGCCGCTGCCCCAGCTCGCCTCGGTGGGCAGCGTCATGGCGACGCCCCTGTCGCCGCCCGGCGGCGCCGGCCCCGCGCCGACCGCGTCGCCCACCGACGGCGTCCCCGACGCGCCCACGCAGACGCTCAGCAGCGTCGCCGAGATCCGTCCGGGCGTCACGCCCGTCGAGATCAACCACTACACGGTCCAGCGCGTCCTCGACATCGGCGCCAACGTCGAGGGCCGCGATCTCGGCGCGGTGACCTCGGACATCGAGGCCAAGATTCGCGCGCTCGGCGCCTTGCCCAAGGCCATGAAGATCACGGTGCGCGGGCAGAATCAGGTCATGGAGAGCTCGTTCCGCAGCCTCGGCCTCGGCCTCATCCTCGCGGCGCTGCTCGTCTACTGTCTGATGGTCGTCCTGTTCCAGTCGTGGCTCGACCCCTTCATCATCATGGTGGCGGTCCCGGGCGCGCTCGTCGGCATCCTCTGGATGCTGGCGGCCACGCACACGACGCTGAACGTCGAGTCGCTCATGGGCGCCATCATGGCGGTCGGCATCGCCGTCTCGAACTCGATCCTCCTCGTGAGCTTCGCCAACGACCTGCGCATCGAGAACGAGGACATCTCGCCGCTCGAGGCCGCCCTCGAGGCGGGGCGCACGCGCCTGCGACCCGTGCTCATGACGGCGCTCGCCATGATCATCGGCATGGTCCCCATGGCGCTGGGCCTTGGAGAAGCCGGTGAGCAGAACGCCCCGCTCGGCCGCGCGGTCATCGGGGGTCTCCTCATGGCCACGTTCGTGACTCTCTTCATGGTCCCGGTGGTCTACGCGATCTTGCGACGCAAGCTGCCCACGAAGCATCTCATCGACAAGAAGTTCCTCGCCGAGGAGCACGAGGGCGCTGCGCACGCCAAGACTTAGGGGAGAATGACTGACAGAATGTCGACCGGAGCCTCACCAAAACTTCGACCGACCGCCGCGGAGGCCGAGCCGCCACAGGGGCGGCGTGGCGTCATCTACGGCGCGGGCGTCGTCATGGTGGCGGCCACGGTGCTGGGCGTCGTCGGGCTGGGGACGCGCCGGGCCTCGCAAGCGCGCGCGGAGGCGGGCGCCCGCGTCGAGGAGGCGAGCCACGGCCTGCGCGTCCGCGTCTCCAAGGCCGTGACGTCTCCGTCCGTCCGCAGGCTCGTGCTGCAGGGCGAGGCGCGCGCCTTCGCGGCGGTCACGCTGTACGCCAAGGTCAGCGGTTACCTCAAGAACCTCAGGGTCGACAAGGGCGACCACGTCAAGGCGAACCAGATCCTCGCGACGATCGAGGCGCCCGAACTCGACAAGCAGATTCAATCGGCCTCCGCGGACGCCAAGAACAAACGCGTCAACGCCAAGCGCTTCGAGGCGCTCGCGCCGTCGAACATGGTGTCGGCCCAGGAGGTCGAGGCCGCGCAGACGGGGGCGGCCGTCGCCGAGGCCAACCAGGCGGCGTGGTCGACGCAGGGAGGGTACCGCGTGTTGCGCGCGCCGTTCGCGGGCGTCGTGACGGCGCGCTTCGCCGACCCGGGCGCCCTCATTCAGAGCGCGACGGCCGGCCAGAGCGGGGCGCTGCCCGTCGTGAGCATCGCGAACTCGGATCGGCTGCGCGTCTACGTGTACCTCGATCAATCGTCGGCGCCGTTCGTCCACCTGGGCGACGTCGCGGAGGTGCGCGCGCCGGAGCGCGCCGGCTTCGTGCGAAAGGCCACGGTGACGCGGGCCGCCGGGGAGCTCGCGCCGAAGACCAGGACGATGCTCACGGAGATCGACGTCGACAACCAGGACGGCGCGATCCTGCCCGGCAGCTTCGTCAACGTGACCCTCGAGCTCAAGGTCCCGCCGCTCGTCCAGGTCCCCGCCGAGGCGCTCGTCGTCAAGGGCGACAAGACGTTCGTCGCCGTTGTCGACGCGGAGAAGCGAGTCCACTACCGCCCCGTCGTGGTCGCCGACGACGACGGCGCGACAGTGCGGCTCGTCTCGGGCCTCCGTGACGGCGAGCGAGTCGCGCTCAACCTCGGAAACGAGGTCGAGGACGGCGCGCCCGTGCAAGTCGTCGAGGCCGGCGGCAAGTAGCGGCGCGCTCCGCGCGCTTCTCCTGACGACGGACGACGGTTTCCCCTACCGCACGCTGACCGTGACGTCCGCAGACAGCCCGGGGCGGAGCACGACGTCGGGCGGCGGGTCGACGAGCGCGATGCGGACGGGGACGCGCTGCACGACCTTCACGAAGTTGCCCGTGGCATTGTCGGGCGGCAGCAGCGAGAAGCTCGCGCCCGTCCCTCCCGCGAGGCTCTCGACGCGTCCCGCGAGCTTGCGACCGGGGAAGGCGTCGACCTCGATCGTCGCGGGTTGGCCGGTCCGCATGAGGCCGATCTGGCCCTCCTTGAAGTTCGCGACGACGTAGGTCTCGAAGGGCACGAGCTCGACGAGCGGCTGACCGATGGCGACGAGCTGGCCCTCGTGCACCGCGAGCTTCGACGCGTAGCCGTCGGCGGGCGCCAGGATGCGCGCGTAGCCGAGCTGGAGCGTGGCGAGCGCGAGAGACGCCTGGGCGCTGCGCACGCGCGCCGCCGCGAGCGCGGCCCCGGCGCGCGCCGCCGCGATCTGTGGCGCCACCGACGTGCTCTGGTCGACGCGGCCGCGCGCCTCTCCCACGCGGCTCTGCGCGCCGCGCCGCGCGTCCGCGGCGAGCGCGACCTGCGCGTCGGCCTGCGCCTTGGCGGCGAGCGCGACCTCGACCTCGATCTGCGCGGCGTCGAGCTGCTGCTGCGGGGTGGCGCCGGCCGCGCGCAGCGTCTGCGCGCGCCCGAGATCGAGCCGGGCCTTCTTGAGATCCGCCTCGGCCCG
>DATKFB010000612.1:0-10165 GCA_035544435.1 Polyangia bacterium | reverse complement strand
AGGTTCACGACGGCGAAGTCCGAGGCGTGTTGGGCCGCGAAGATCCGCGCCTTCGTCGCGGCGTAGTGCTCGAGGTCGGCGTAGCGATCGAGATGGTCCGGCGTGATGTTGAGCAGCACGGCGACGCGCGGGCTGAACGTCTCGACCGTCTCGAGCTGGAAGCTCGACACCTCGACGACGCAGGCGCCGCCCGGCGAGCCCGCGGGCGTGCCGACGGCGAGCGCGAGCGGATCGCCGAGGTTGCCGCCCACGAAGGTCGGCCGGCCGCTCGCCCGCGTCATGGCGCCCGCGAGCGTCGTCGTCGTCGACTTGCCGTTCGTGCCCGTAATGGCGGCCATGGTCCCGTCGACGAAGCGGGACGCGAGCTCCATCTCACCCGTGATGGCCACTCCCGCGGCGCGCGCCGCCGCGAGCTCGGGGATCTCGGGAACGCCGGGCGACAGCACGATGAGGTCGGCCGCCAGGAAGGTCCCGGCTCGGTGCCCGCCGATCTCGACGTCGATGTTGCGCGGTAGCTCGGCGAGCGCGGGGGAGAGCACGTCGGCCGCGCGCTTGTCGGTCACGGTGACGAACGCGCCGCGCGCGGCGCAAAGGATCGCCACCGCGGTCCCGGATCGCCCGAGACCGACGACCAGAACGCGTTTTCCGGCGAGCTCCACCGTCATCGAACCTGCGCCATGGGACCCTGGGTCAACGAATCTTGAGGGTGATGATGAGGCCCAGGATCGCGCAGGCGAACGAGACAATCCAGAAACGCACCACGATGCGCGACTCGGGCCAACCGAGCTTCTCGAAGTGATGATGGATCGGCGCCATGAGGAAGACGCGCTTCTTCGTGCGCTTGTAGTAAACGACCTGAACGATGTCGCTCACGGCCTCGGCCACGAAGACGCCGCCGATGACGGGGAGCGAAAGCTCCGTCTTCGTGGCGAGGCCCACGAAGCCGATGGCGCCGCCGAGCGCCAGCGCGCCCACGTCGCCCATGAAGACCTGGGCCGGGTGCGTGTTGAACCACAAGAACCCGATGCCGGCGCCGCCCATGGCGCCGCAGAAGACCGCGAGCTCCCCCGCGCCCGCGACGTGCGGCATGCCCAGGTACTCGGCGATGTTGAAGCTGCGCAGCGTCGTGCCCGCGCCGTAGGCGAGCAGCAGCAGCGTGAACGAGCAAATGATGACGGGGCCGATCGCGAGGCCGTCGAGGCCGTCGGTGAGGTTGACGGCGTTCGACTCGGCCATGAGCACGAAGACGGCGAAGGCCACGTAGGCCCCGAACGGCAGCGCGAGCGCCGAATGGTGGAAGTTCACGAGCGGAAGCGCGAGCCGCAGGCGGACGTCGGGCGCGAGGGCGTCGCCCGAGTAGAGCCAGGCCACGGCGACGACGCCGATGACGAGCTGGCCGAGGAGCTTCACGCGCGCGGGCAGGCCCTTTTTGTTCTTCTTGACGATCTTGATGTAGTCGTCGAGAAAGCCGATGGCGCCGTAGCCGACGGTCACGAGGAGCGCGAGCCACACGAGCGTGCTGCGCAGGTCGCACCACAGCACCGTGGCCGCGACGAGCGCCAGAATGATGAGGGCGCCTCCCATCGTGGGCGTGCCGCGCTTCGAGGCGTGGCCCGCGGGGCCATCGTCGCGGATGACCTCGCCGAGCTGGCGCTCGCGCGCGCGTCGGATGAACCACGGCGCGACGACGAAGGTGATGAGCAGCGACGTCAGCGTCGCGAGTCCGATGCGCGTCGAGACGTAGCGGAAGACGTTGGCGCCGGGGACGGTGTCGCGCAGGGCGTGGAAGAGATGAAAGAGCATGGATCCTCCGGGCCGCTAGCCGCGCCCCGCGCTCGGGGAGTGAGGGGATGGGGACAAACGCCGCGGATCGGGAGCGTCGGGCTGCAGGGTCGCCACGAGCGCCGCGACCGCCCGCTCGAGCTTCATGCCACGGGAGGCCTTGACGAGCACCCAATCTCCGGGCGACGTCCAGGCCGCGACGCGCGCGGCCGCCTCTTCGGCCGAGGCCGCCGCGACGGCGCGGGCGGCCGCGAGCCCCGCGGCGCGGGCGCCGGCGACCACGGCCTCGGCGTGCGCGCCGACGGCGACGAGACCCGCGAGGCGCGCGCCCGCGTCACGGCCGACGCCCGCGTGCAGCTCCTCGGCGGCCGGCCCGAGCTCGAGCATGTCGCCCAGGATCGCAAACGCGCGCGCCGCGCCCGCCGACGCGACGACCGACGCCAGCGCCGCGCGCATCGCGTCCGGGTTGGCGTTGTAACAGTCGTCGAGCACGACGCGACCGCCCGCGGGCACGATGGCCGAGCGGTGCGGCGGCAGCTCGAGCGTCTCGAGCGCGCGCGCCGCCTCGACGATGGGCGCGCCCACGGCCAGCGCCACGGCCAGCGCGGCCGCGCCGTTGCGCGCGTTGTGGGCGCCGCCGAGCGGCAGGCGCACGACGACGGGCGTCCCCCGCGCGGCGTAGCGCACGACCGAGCCCGCGACGCCCGCGGGCAGCACCTCGAGCAAGCGAACGTCGACGGGAAGGCGCGCCCGCCCGGCGCCCTCGAAGGTGATCCGCCGCTCGGGCGCCACGCGCGCGACCTCGGCCGCGATGAGTGGATCGTCGGCGGGCAAGATGGCGACGCCGTCGTGACCGAGGCCCGCGAAGAGCTCGCCCTTGGCGCGCGCGATCTCCTCGATCGAGCCGAGGCGCTCGAGGTGCGCACCCGAGACGTTGGTGATGACCCCCACGGTCGGCCGCGCGACGTCGGCGAGATAGGCGATCTCGCCCCGCCCACGCATGGCCATCTCGAGGACCCACGCCGCCTCGTCCCCGCTCGCCGAGAGCACGGTGACGGGCAACCCGATCTCCGTGTTGAGGCTGCCCGGCGTGCGCAACACGTCGCCGAGCGTGCGCAGAGCCGCCGCCGCGAGCTCCTTGGTCGTCGTCTTGCCCATCGAGCCCGTGATGCCCACGACGTGGCCGCGAAAGGCTGCGCGCACGGCGCGCGCGAGATCGCCCATGGCGAGGCGCGGATCGTCGACGCCGATCACGGTGAGGCCGTCGCAACCGGGCGGCACGCCGCGCGCGCGGGCGACGACGACGCCCATGGCCCCGGCCGCCGCGGCTTGCGCCGCGAACGCGAAACCGTCGACGCGCTCGCCCGGCAACGCGAAGAAGAGCTGCCCCGCGGCCGTCGTGCGGCTGTCGTAGGCGATGCCCGCGAACGCGCCGCCGCGCGTCCCCGCGCGCAGCAACGTCCCGCGCATGGCTTTTATGGCGAGCTCGAATGTGTGCGGCGCCGGCGCCCTCATGCGACGTCCCCTCGACCTTGTCGAGCCCGCCCGGCGCGCACGAAGGCCGCCGCCGCTTCCTCGCGATCGTCGAAGTGACTCTTCGTCGCGCCCACGATCTGGTAGTCCTCGTGGCCCTTGCCGGCGATGAGCACGAGGTCGCCGGGCGTGGCGACGGCCGTGGCGAGCCTGATCGCGGCGCGCCGGTTCGGCTCCCGACAATACAAGCGCCCGGCGCCCCCGCGCGGAAGACCGCTCAATCCCTCGGCCTCCGCCGCCGAGATGGCGCGCGCCCCTCCGCTCTCGAGGCCGGGGACGATCATGTCGATGATCGTGTCGGGATCCTCGCTGCGTGGGTTGTCCGACGTCACGATGGCGAGGTCGGCGCCGCGGGCCGCGACCTGCCCCATGAGCGGGCGCTTGCCCCGGTCGCGATCGCCGCCACAGCCGAAGACGACGACGAGCCGGCCGCGAGCGAGCGGCCGGACAGCGGCGATGGCGCGCTCCAGCGCGTCGGGCGTGTGGGCGTAGTCGACGACGCACAGCACGTCGCGCTCGTTCGCCACGCGCTCGAGTCGGCCCGGCACTCCCGGCAAGCGTGCGAGACCGGCCTCGATGGCCGCGACGGGCAGCTCGGCCGCGATGCCCACGCCCACGGCGAGCGCGAGGTTCTCGACGTTGAAATCGCCCACGAGCGGCGATGCGACCTGCACGGGGCCCTTCGGCGTCTCGAACGTCACGCGGATCCCGTGCGCGTCCATGACGGCCGGCCCGCCCACGACGTCTGCGCCCGCCGCGCCCGGCGCGCGCGCCACGCCCAACGTCGGCCCCTTGCAACGCGCGCGCATGCGCACGCCTTCTTCTTTGTCGACGAACATGACGCCCACGCCGCGGCCCGGCTCGAGCAAGCGCTCGAACAGGATCGCCTTGGCCTCGAAGTAGGTCGCCATCGTGCCGTGGAAGTCGAGGTGATCTTGCGTGAGGTTCGTGAGCGCGCCCACGCGGAACTGGCACCCGTCGAGGCGCCCCTGCTCGAGCGCGTGCGACGACGCCTCGAGGACGACGTCCGTCGCGCCCGCGGCGCGCATCTCCGCGAACAGGCCGTGCAGCACGAGCGCGCCCGGCGTCGTGAGCGGCGCGGGCCGCGCGATCGCGGGCGCGCCCGCGGCCGTCGACAGGCGGTAGCTCACCGTGCCGATGACGCCCGCGGCGCGCCCCGCCGCGCGCAGCATGCTCTCGACGAGATAGGTCGTCGTCGTCTTGCCGTTCGTGCCCGTGACGGCCAGCAGCGACAGCGCGCCGGCTGCGCCGAAGCGGTTCGCCGCCATGACACCCAGCGCCGATCGCGCGCGCGGCACCGTGACGATCACGCCCGGGAACCCGCTCGGTGCTGCGCCCTCCGTGACGACAACGGTGGCGCCGCGCGCCGCCGCGTCCGCGACGAAGGCCCGGCCGTCCTGCGTCTCGCCCGGGACGGCCACGAACAGGTCGCCCGGCCGCACGAGGCGCGAATCGTCGCGCACGTCGTTGACGGTGACGTCGGCGGCGCGCGAGACGGCCGCGCCCTCCACGCCGCGCAGCAGGTCCGAAAGCGCGAAGCTCATTCGCGGCGCCCGAGCGCCACGCGGCAGAGCGCGCCGCGCGACGACGGTCCCGGGCTCGGCGTCTGCGCGAGCACGACGCCCGAGGCCGTGCCGGTGGCGTCGTCGAAGGCCAGCTCGATGCCGCTGCCGTGCGCGGCGTGGATCGCCTCCCCCACCGTCATGCCCGCGAAGTTGGGGATCGAGGTCGGCGCTGGCGCCGCGAGCTCCCGCCCGCCCTCCGCGCCGGCCACGGCGTTCCACTGCTCGGCGAGCGCCGGATCGTCGCCGGGGCCGTCGGTGTCGGCGTAGACGGGCAGCTCGGTGGGCGGTCCTTCCGCCGCCGGCGCGTCCTCGCCTTCCGCCGTGGACGTCCCGCGCGGGGCCTTGCCCGCCTTGGCTGCCGTCGCCACTGGCTCGACCGTGGGCGGCACGTGCAGGTAGCGAAGCGCCTGCTCGCCGATCTCCTTGAAGATGGGCGCGGCGACGGCGCCACCGAGGTGCCCTCCTTGCGGCTCGTCGACGACCACGATGACGGCGAGCCGCGGCGCCTCGATGGGGACGACGCCCACGAACGACGACACCCACTTGCTGGGATCGTAGTGCCCGTTGGAGACCTTTTGCGCCGTGCCCGTCTTGCCGCCGACGACATACCCGTCGATGGCCGCCTGCTTCGCTGTGCCGCCGTCCTCGGTCACGCCGCGCATGATGTCGAGCATCGTGCGCGCCGCGGACTCCGACATCACGCGGTGGTCAGGCACGGCCGCCGCCGCGAGCGCGATGGGGATCTCGACCGAGCCGTCCGGCTGCACGACCCGCGAGACGATGCGCGGAGCGTGATAGACGCCGCCCGCGGCGATGGCGCTCACGCCGGTCACCATCTGCAGCGGCGTCACCGTGAGCCCCTGACCGAAGGCCACGTTCGCGAAGCCGATGTCGCCCCACTTGTCGACGGGCCGGATGACGCCAGCCCGCTCGCCCGGCAGCCCCACGCCCGTCGCCCGTCCGAAGCCGAAGCGCTCGAGCGCGTCCGCGAGCCCCTCGCGCCCGAGCCGCCGCGCGATCTTGGTCGCGCCGATGTTGCTCGAGTACTTGAAGACCTCGGCCACGGTGAGCACGCCGCGCGGGTGGGTGTCGTGGATGGAGTACTTGCCGACCATCATCTTGCCCATGAGGCAGTCGAACCGGTCGCCCGCGCGCACGACGCCCGCGTCGAGCGCCGACGCGATCGTGAACGTCTTCATCGTCGAGCCCGGCTCGTAGGCGTCGGCGATGGCGCGGTCGCGCGCGCCGCTCGCCTCGCCGGGATCGTTGGGGTTGAACGTCGGCACCGACGCCATCGCGAGGAGCTCGCCCGTGGCCGGATTCATGACGATCGCGATGACGTCCTTGGCGTGCGTGCGGGCTTGCCCGTCGGCGATGGCGCGCTCCGTGACAAACGTCAGGTAGCGATCGATCGTGAGCACGACGTCGCTGCCGGCACCCGTGGGGACGTCGGGCATGCCCTCGACGACGAGGTCGCGCCCGAGCGCGTCGCGAATGCCGACGACGGACGAGGTCGTCCCCGACAGCTGCTTGTCGAGCGCGAGCTCGACGCCGTCGAGGCCGCGCCCGTCCGAGCCGGCCAGGCCCATGACCGTCGCCGCGAGCGAGCGGTTCGGATAAAAGCGCCGCGGCTCGCGCACGAACGCGACGCCCGGCAACGAGAGCGCCTTGACGGCCGCCGCCTCGTCGGGCGTGACCTTGCGCTTGACCCACGCAAAGAAGCGCCGCTGCTGGAGCTTCTTCTCGAGCTCGCGCCGGTCCATGCCCAGCACGCGCCCGAGCCGCCGCGCGGCGTCCGCCGGGTCGGACAGCCGCCGCGGGTTGCAATATATAGAATCGACGTCGGCCGTCGACGCGAGCTCCGCGCCGTTGCGATCGAGGATGCGCCCGCGCCGCGGCGGCAGCTCGACCTCTCGAAGGTATTGTTCCTCGGCCATGGCGCGCAGCCTCTCCGCCTCGCGCACTTGCAAATTGAAGGCCCGCTTGCCGACGGCGGCGAACAGCGCGCCCAGCACGACGCCTGTCGCGATGATGCGAACGCGCGTCCATCGCCCCGGGAAGGTCATTCGTCTCCTTCGGGCGCGGGTCGGCCCGCCGGTGGCGCCGCGGCTGCCGCCGGCAGCTCCTCGGGCTGCGCCTCGTTAGCGGCTGCGGACGCCGGCGGCTTTTCGGCGGGCTGCGCCGCGGTCGCCGCGCGCGCACGCGGCTTCGGCGCCGTCGCACGCTCGGGCCGCTTACCGGGCGGCGTCGCCTCGGCCGGCCGCGCGCCCAGGATCTGCCCGGGCACGAGGCGCACGATGTCCGTCGGCGCCGGCGGACCCATTTTGAGCTTGTCGCGCGCGATGCTTACGACCCGCACCGGATCCTTGAGCATGCCGATCTCGATGTTGAGCCGTCGCCGCTCCTCTTCGAGCTCGGTGTTGATGCGCCGCTCGTGCCCGAGCGCGTAGGCGACCTCGATGCCCTTCATGCGCACGCCCACGTGCGCCATGGCGCCCGCCGTCACGATGGCCAGCAAAAACGCGCTCACGCCGATGCCGCGCCGGCTCCCCATGTCGGGCTTCACCACGGAGTCGATCCCCGCCACTAGAGCTTCTCCGCGGCGCGCAGCTTGGCGGAGCGCGCGCGCGGGTTGCGCTCGCGCTCCGCGTCGTCCGCGACGACGACGTGCTTCGTCAGGAGGCGCAGCCTGGCCGGTCCGCCGCCTTCGCGCCCCGCGAGCGCGCGCAGCCGCCGCTTGACGATGCGGTCCTCGAGCGAATGAAACGCGATGACGCAGAGGCGCCCACCCGGCTTGAGGCAATCGGTGACGCCCTCGAGGAACGCCTCGAGCTGACCGAGCTCGTCATTGAGGGCGATGCGCAGCGCCTGGAACGTCCGCGTCGCGGGGTTCTTGTGCCGCTCGTGGTGCGGCATGGCCCGCGCGACGACGGCCGCGAGCTCCGCGGTCGTCCCCAAGCCCGCGCGTTCGCGCGCCTCCACAATCGAGCGCGCGATGCGTCGCGCGAATCGCTCCTCGCCGTACTCCCGAATGATGTGCTCGAGCTCGCCCTCGTCGATGCGGCGCAGAAAGTCGCCCAGGGTCTCGCCCACGCTCCGGTCCATCCGCATGTCGAGCGGCCCGGTCGACCGAAAGGAGAACCCGCGCTCCGGCCGATCGAGCTGGGGAGACGAAACGCCGAGGTCGACGAGGAAGCCGTCGACCGGCACGACGCCGAGCTCTTCCAGCACGGCGCGGGCTCGAGAGAACGGCGCGTGCACGAGCGTCACCCGTTCGCCGAAACTCCGCAGCGTGACCGCGGCCTCGGCGAGCGCGTCGCGATCCCGATCGATGCCGACGAGGCGCCCATCGGGAGACGTGCGCTCGAGGATCGCGCGCGCGTGCCCGCCCATGCCGACCGTCGCATCACAAAAGAACGCCCCGGGGCGCGGCTGCAGCCACTCCATGACGGGTCCGAGGAGGACCGGCTCGTGCAGCCGGGGCGAAACCGACGGGTCAATTTCGGTCCCGCCGATCACGGGGCCCCTCGAGATGAGGCTTGGATTCCGTCAACCGGCTGGAATGACGCGGCAAGACGGCGGCCGCGAACGGTCGATCGGACCATGGTCCCCCATTTTTCCCCAGCGGCCCGCCGAGTCAAGTTTTGCGCCCCTGGAAATCCTAAATGATTCTGGTGCTATCTGCCCAAACTCCCCTGCCCCTCGTGGAGTCTCGACGGCGAGGTTGACGTGTGACGGCACAGCAGTTGAATCCAAGTTGCACGTGAGCCACCTCACCGGTGGAAACGTACGAGCAACATTTGCATCCGCACCAGCGTCGGAGCCGCGCCGGCCGGCTTCCGGTGGTCGGGACCAGAAATGGCGTAACCCCGCTTGACTACAGGGTTCTGTGAGTCTACGATTCGTCGGTTATCGAAGCCGGACCAATCTCGAAGTCAGTCCGACAGAGACCGGAACTCAAGGAAGGAACAACGTAGGAGATGGGGATGGACGCCAAGTTCTTCGAGCTCGACGCCAAGATGGAGACGCTCCGCGGAAAGCAGAGCGGCTTTCCTGCGAATATCCGTAAGACGTACCAGGATCGCCTGGATGTCTCATGGATCTTCCATGACAACGCGCTCGAGGGCGTCGTGCTGTCCTATTCGGAGCTCAAGGCCGCCATCGACTCGCGCATCATCAGCGACGTTACGCTGATCCCGATGTACGAGGAGGTTCGGAACCACAAGCTCGCCGTGGACTTCGTGCGGGACGCCAACACCGCAAAGAAGCCGATGCCGATCGACATCGAGCTCGTGCGCAAGCTTTACGCCCTGCTGACGCCCGAAGCCGCCGCCAAGGCCTTCCCGTACCGACGGGAAAACCCCTTGCACCGCCTCTACTATCACGAGATCGCGCCGCCCGAGAAGATCTCGTACAAGATGCGGAAGCTGGACGAGTGGTTGAAATCCGAAGAGTTCCAGGAGCTTCACCCAATCAAGCGGGCGACGAAGGCGCACTTCAAGCTGCTCAACATCTATCCCTGGACGAAGAACTCGGGGAAGGTTGCGCGGCTCCTCATGAACTACATCCTGATCCGCCACGGCTATCTGCCGGCGGTCATCCACTCGATCGAGCGTCAGCGGTACTACGAGGTGCTGCGCTTCGAGAACGAGGGGCTGCTGAACCTGGTCATCGAGTCGCTGGAGAACAGCATCGAGACCACGGCCAAGTTCCTCGACGAAGTGAACGGCCTCCGCGTCAAGCGCGCTAGTTAACGCTACCGCGCGCAGCTGCCACCGCCGTTACCCACCAGTCGGTCAGTCCGGGCGCGGCGTGGAGGGGGTGGGTGTCCATCCCGTGCTCAAACACCGGTCGCGCGAAGGGGCAGATGTTTGCTCGGCATGCGCCCGCCCGCGCTCCGAACTGCCGGCGGGACGGACACCCACTCCCTCCGCCGGGGCTTCCTACTCTCCCGATCCAAAAACCTCCTCCAAGAAGGACCTGAACAGGCTTCCTACGCTCCCGATCGAACAGCCGGCTCTCAGGAGTGCCTACGACAGCAGCCTGTAAGAAGCGCCTGAGACAACCTCTGAGCAGTGCGAGCGACTTCGTACGCTCACGATCTAAGCACCGCCGCTAAGAGGTGCGTGAGCGGAGGCGGCTTTGCCGCCACAGCGAAAGGGGCGCGGCGAGGCCGAGCGAAGCGAGCGGGGAGGTGGTGGGCGTGTGGGGCCGAAGCCTCGAGCGGCAGCGAGCAGGAACCCGATTAGATAGAGAAACGCGCC
>DATKFB010000611.1:0-2591 GCA_035544435.1 Polyangia bacterium | reverse complement strand
GGGGGCGCGCGACCCCGGCTCACACCTCGAGTAGGATCCGCTCCGGATCCTCGACGCACTCCTTGACCCGCACGAGGAACTGCACGGCCTCTCGGCCGTCGACAAGGCGATGGTCGTAGGACAGCGCGACATACATCATCGAGCGGATCGCGATCTGCCCGTCGACGACGACGGGCCGCTTCTGAATGGCGTGGAGGCCGAGGATGCCGCTCTGGGGCGGGTTGAGGATGGGGGTCGACAGGAGCGAGCCGTAGACGCCGCCGTTCGAGATCGTGAAGGTGCCGCCCTCGAGGTCCTTCATCGTGAGCTTGTTGTCGCGCGCGCGCACGGCGAGCTCACCGATGGTCTTTTCGAGCTCGGCGAAAGAGAGGCGATCGGCGTCGCGCACGACGGGCACAACGAGGCCCTTGCCGCCGCCCACGGCGACGCCCACGTCGTAGTGATCCTTGTAAAGAATCTCGGTGCCGCGAATCTCGGCGTTCACCGCGGGGAAGGCCTTGAGCGCGTCGATGGCGGCCTTGACGAAGAACGACATGAATCCGAGCTTCAGGCCATGTTGTTTGACGAAGCGCTCCTGAAAGCGCTCGCGCAAGGCCAGCACGGCCGTCATGTCGATCTCGTTGAAGGTCGTGAGGATGGCGGCCGTGTGCTGGGCCTCGACGAGGCGGCGCGCCACAGTGCGACGCAGCGGTGACATGGGAACGAGGCGTTCGCGCGCCGAGACGTCGATGGGCGCGGACTTCTCGACGGGCGCGTCGATGACCTCGGGCACGGCCTGCTTGGCGACGTTGCCCACGACCTCGAGCGCGGGCTCGCGCTCGACGAGGGCACGCGCCACGTCTTGGTTCGAGACGCGGGCGCCGCGCCCTGTCCCCTTGACGTCCTTGGGGCCGAGGCCGCCTTCGGCCATGGCCTTGCGCGCCGCCGGTCCTGCCCGCAGCTCGTCGGCTCCGTGGCCGTTGCCTTGCGCGGGGGGCCCGATGGGCGCCTGCGCGCCTGGGCCGGCTCCCGGTTCCACGCTCGCGCCCGTTTGATCAATCTCGGCGATGACCTCTCCCACGGCGACGGTCTCGCCGGCTTTGCGCAGGATCTTCCGCAGCACGCCCGCGCCCGGCGACGGCACCTCGAGCGTGGCCTTCTCGCTCTCGACCTCGACGAGCGGCTCGTCGGCCTCGACGTGGTCGCCCTCGCTGCGCTTCCAGGTCCCGAGCGTGGCCTCCCGGACCGACTCGCCGAGCGCGGGGACTTTGAGAGACAGTGACATCGTCTAGCTCGCTTCCTTTCCTACTCCGATTCCGAACGCCTCGTCCATCAGCGCCGCTTGCTCCCTCTTGTGGCGCGTCGGCGAGCCCGTCGCGGGGCTCGCCGCGAGCGGCCGGCTCACGCACTCCCACGGGAACGCGTCCTTGAGGAGCCCCGTGAACTCGCGGTTGACGTAGTTCCAGGCGCCCATGTTCTTCGGCTCCTCCTGGACCCACAACACGGGCGTGCCGCCGGGCACGTCGGCGAGGCTCTTGAGGACGTCGTCCTTGTGCATCGGGTAAAGCTGCTCGATTCGGACGATGGCGACGTCGTGCGCGCCGCGCTCCTCGCGGGCCGCCAAGAGATCGTAGTAGACCTTGCCCGTGCAGAAGAGCACGCGGCGCGTCCGCTGCTGTTCGAGCGACGTGTCGGGGATGACGTACTGGAACGCGCCGTCGGTGAAGTCCGAGAGCGGCGACGTCGCGACCGGGTGCCGCAGCAAGCTCTTCGGTGACATCACGACGAGCGGCTTGCGGTACGGCCGCAGCACCTGGCGCCGGAGAGCGTGGAAGTACTGCGCCGGCGTCGTGAAGTTGCAGACCTGCCAGTTGTCCTTGACCGACAGCGTGAGGAAGCGATCGAGACGCGCGTTCGAGTGCTCGGGCCCCTGCCCCTCCATGCCGTGCGGCAGCAACAGCACGAGGCCGCTCACGCGGTGCCACTTCGCCTCGGACGAGGCCAAGAACTGGTCAATAATGACCTGCGCGGCGTTCACGAAGTCACCGAACTGCGCCTCCCAGATCGTGAGCCCCTCGGGCATGTCGAGGCTGTAGCCGTACTCGAAGCCGAGCACGCCGGCCTCGGACAGCGGGCTGTCGCGCGCCTCGAAGACGCCCTGCTTGTCGCGGACATGCTGCAGCGGCGTGTACTCCGCCTCCGTCTCCGTGTCGAAGAACGTCGAGTGGCGATGGCTGAACGTGCCGCGCCGCGAGTCCTGACCCGACAGCCGCACGCGGATGCCCTGCGCGAGCAGCGTTCCGAAGGCGAGCGCCTCGCCCATGCCCCAGTCGCAGGGCTTTTCGCCCGCGGCCATCGCGGCGCGCGCCTCGATGATGAGCTTCTTGAGCTTGGGATGAATGTTGAAGCCTTGGGGCACGCGCGTCAGCGCGCTGCCGACGAGCTCGATGGCCTCGCGCGTGACGGCCGTCGTGACCTGGGGCGCGTTGCGCTCGGCGCCGCCCTTGAGGCTCTCCCACGCGCCCATGAACGTGCTCGGGCGCGGCGGCGCCTCCCAGCGCGACGCGACCTCGAGCTCGGACTCGAGCTCGTGCCGCTTGCGCGCCGCGAGC
>DATKFB010000610.1:0-3942 GCA_035544435.1 Polyangia bacterium | reverse complement strand
CGCGGTCCGGCGCGAGGCGCAGCGACGCGCGCAGCACGCGCTCCTCGGCGGCGAGCTCGCCTCGCGCGCGCAGGCGGTCGATGCGCGTCTCGGAGGTGGCGTCGCAGGCCGCGAGCGCGTCCTCGAGCCGCGCCCGCTCGGTCAGCTCTCGGCGATCGTCCGCGCGGCGCAGGAGCGCCTCGACGAGCTGGCAGGGCGCGTCGAGGGTTGGCCCGTGCCTCGTTGCGGCCGCCGCGCGTTCGAGCGCGCCATCGGCGTCGAACTCGAGCCCCCGCGCGCGCAGCGCGTGCGCGAGAACGATCTCGGGCGCCCACCAATGCGGCGCCGCATGGGCCGCGGCGCGGGCGTCGTCGACGGCCTCGCGGAGGTGATCGGCCTCGAGCTCGATGGACGCCAGCCCCTGCCAGGCGCGCGCGTCGCCGGAGTCGGCCGCGAGCGCGGCTCGCAGGAGCCCGCGCGCCGCATCGCGGGCGAAGGAGGCCGGCCGCGTGGGATCGTCGCGCGCGATGGCCGCCGACAGGGTCAGGCCCGGCGCGAAGCGGCGCCGCGCCGCCAGCCTCGCGCCGAGCGCGAGCGCAGCGTCGACGTCGCCCCGGCGGTTCGCCTCGAAGGCTTGGGCATACTCCGCGACGACGCCGCCGTCGCCGGCGGGCGGCGCGGCGGCTGCGGCGACGGGCGCCGCGCCCCGCAGCTCGGCGCGGCCGACGCGCGGGTCGACGAAGCGAACGACGGCGCCCGCGTCGCGCGGCAGCAGGAGGAGCGCGAGCTCGCCGCGACCGCCGGCCGTCGCGAGGTCGAGCTCGAGGTCGTGGCGTCCCGCCGCGAGCCGGAGCCCGAAGGCGCTCACGCGCGGTCCCACGCGCGTCTCCGAGCCGTGGTGCAGCGCCGCCGCCCCGTCGATGGAGAGTCGCGCCTCGTCGTCGGAGTCGAGGACGAGGTCGTAGTCGCCGGCCGGCACCTCGACAGCGGCGCGGAAGCGCTCGGCGCCGGGGCGCCCATCGCGCGCTGGTACGGTGAGGCGGCAGCCCGAGGTGTACGCCGGCCGCCAGGTGGTCGGGGGCGGCGTCGGCGTGGGGCGATCGAGATCGAGGTGCGGCAGCGGCCCGAGCGTGCCGGCGTCGAAGACGAGACGGGCGCAGCCGCGGCGGGTGCCTTCTCGCTCGAGCGCATCCGCGTCGCCCGCTCGGCGGGCGGCGCGCTCGGCGAGGCGCGCGAGCTCGAAGCGCGCCTGCCACGGCAGCGACTGGCCGCCCGGTAACGCGACGAGCGCCTTTTCTGCGGCCGCGCGGCGACGGGGTCCCACCTCGTCGTCGAGGGCGAGCGCCCGCCCCGCCGCTGCGGGCGCGAGGGTCTCCGCGAGGGAGCGCTCCGACGGTCCCGCGGCGGCCGCCGCCGCGAGCACGGCCGCGTAGTCGTCGAGGGCCGCCGCGGGATCGCCGTGCTCGTCGGCCAGCGCCGCGCGCCCGAAGCGCGCCAGCGCGTCTGTGGGCGCCGCCGCGAGCCGCGCGTCGAACGCGCGCGCGGCGTCCGACGCTCGACCATCCTCGAGGGCGCGCCACCCGGCGAGCGTGATGTCATTCCCGTTGCGGGCGTGCCCTTCGCCGAACAGGCCTGCGCACCCCGTGAGCACGAGCGCCACCGCCGGAACCCACAGGACCCGCCTCACGAGGCCCCCCCGGCCGGACCGACGCTGAGCCGGTCGGCGAACGCGGCGTCGATGTCACCGAGGAAGCTCCGGAAGGCCGCGTACTCGCCGGGCGGGATCCGGAAGCGCGTGACGTCGAGGAACGTGTGGACGCGCACGAGGCCGCCCGGCTCGGTCGTGACGTCGACGGTGAGGCGGCCGAAGGGCCCCGCGACCTGTCGCCGCGGGCCGCTCGCGCGCAGCGCCCACCCCGGCGGCAGCTTGTAGACGATCTCCTCGTCGTGCTGCCACGGATACGCGAGGATGAGCTCCTGCTTGCGCGCCCCGAGGCGGGCGTAGGTGCGGGAGAAGTCCGCCTCGCGCACGGCGATGGGGAGCGTGACGCCCTTCGCGGCGTCCGCGCCCGAGGTCGGCACGCCGAGGCGACTGACGTCGGCGACGGATCTGACGACGACGGGGGCCTCTCGGTCCTCGATGCCGGGCATCTCGAGCGAGACGAGCCGCGCGCCCGGCTGGCGATCTTCCCAGACGCGCCCGTAACGGTCGGCGCGCTCGCCCGCCGTCTGGTAGTGCTCGCGCCAGTCGGCGGCGGCCTGACCCCGGATGCGCAGGTCCTCC
This sequence comes from Polyangia bacterium, assembly GCA_035544435.1. Classification (GTDB taxonomy): domain Bacteria; phylum Myxococcota_A; class Polyangia; order Fen-1088; family Fen-1088; genus DASZFV01. The sequence goes on along the minus strand of DATKFB010000610.1, from coordinate 1,679 downwards.
TCGATGCGCGCGCCTCCGTCGGCGGCGAGCGCCACGCGCCAGCGCCGTTCGACGCGGTTGGCGCTCGACGGGAGCACCGGTGTCTCGGCGAGCCGCGCGCCGCGCGGTCCCACGCGCAGCACCATGACGCCCTGGTCCTGGTTGGGCAGCTCCGAGACGCCCGAGAACTCCGCCGTGCCATCGAGGTAGAGATCGAGCTTCGGGACATAAGCGATCGCGTGGTCGAAGACGGCGAGCGAGGCCGGCTCGCGGTCGAGGGCCCCGCCGCGCCGGGTGCGCACGAGCACGAGATCCGCGTCGACGCCGACCTCGCGGAGCATCGCGACGAGTAGCGACGCCTTGTCCTTGCAATCGCCGAACCGGCGCGCCAGCACCTGCGTCACCTTGTAGGGCTTGTAGCCGTGGATGCCGAACTCGAGGCCCACGTAGCGCGTGCCCGTGACGACGAGGTCGTGGACGGCACGCACGCGAGCGCGGTCGTCGTCTCCCGTGTGGACGACGGCGCGCGCCGCGCGGCGCAGCTCGTCGTCGGCCGCGAGCTGCTCCTCGACGAGCCGCCAGTACCAGGTGCCGACCTGCTCCCACGTGGCGTACGTGCTGACGTGCAGGTAGGGCGCGACCTCCGCGAGCCCCGGCATGGACGGCTCCGCGTCGATGGCCGCCACGTCGCGCGCCGAGAACGCGTAGACGCGCTCGGCGCTCGTCTCGGTCACCGTGCGCGCGAGGCCCCCGACGCGCGGGGTGTTGCTGTAGATAGGCCGGCTCTCGGGCGCGATGAGCGTATACTCCCAGCGGCGCTTGGGCACGCTCTCCGCGATGGTCTGGAGGTCGCCGAAGTAGTCGGCCATCTGGTTCTCGGCGGAGACGTCCTCGATGATGTACTGGACCTCGAAGACGTCGCCCGCGCGCAGGCCCTCGAAGCGAACGACCTCGGCGCGGTTGTCGTAGTAGAGGCCGTACCAGGGCTCCGACAGATCGACGTCGTCGCGCTCGGCCATCTCGAGGACCTCGAGTGCGCCGCCCGCGCCGCGGCGGTAGAGGCGCGCCTGCCGGATCTCGACGTCCTCGCTGCCCGGCGTGTAGCGCACGTCGAGCTCCTTGTTCTCCTCGGCGCCGTGATCGGTCCGAACCGAGACGATGCGCTGGGCGAACGTCTGAGCGAGCCCGTTGGGGTGCACGCGCACGACGCGCCGGTCGAGCAGCACGACGGCGTCGCCCGCGGCGCTCGTCGGGTGGCGCGCGTCGTCCGCGACGATCTCGCGGGCGTCGGCGGCGTAACGGCGCGCCAGATCCTCGCCGGGCGCCTCGCCGGAACCGAGCGCGCGGCCCTCGCGCTCGGCGCCCTCGAGGTACCGCCGCAGCTCCGGGTCCTGCGGGCGGCGGTCCAGCGCCGCGCGCAGGCGGCCGAGGGCCTCGTCGCGCCGGCCCTGCCGGTGCAGCAGCTTGCCGAGGTGCGCGAGCACGCCCGCGTCGTCGGGCAGCCGCGCCGCGAGGGCCGCGAGGACGTCGCGGGCGCGCGCGCCTTCGCCCGCGCCCTCGAGCGCGACCGAAAGCTCGATCGCGAGCGACGGCAGATCGGGACGCAGCGCCGCCGCCTCCGACAGCCGCGCGATGTAGACGGGCGCGTCGCCTCGCGCCCGCGCGCGCGTCGCGAGCTCGTGGAGCAGCTCGACGTCATG
>DATKFB010000609.1:0-13512 GCA_035544435.1 Polyangia bacterium | reverse complement strand
AGCTCCCCGCGCAGCTCGCGCACCAGTCCCGCCTGGGCGTTCTTGAGCCAGTCGCGTCGATCGCGCTCGGCCATGAGCTGGCGCAGACTGTCGGCCATCTGGTTGGCCTGAACGGCGACGTCCCCGAGCTCGTCGCGGCTCACGACGGCGATGGGACGGCCGAAGTCCCCCTTGCCGAAGCGCTGCAGACCGTCGTCGACGGCGCCAAGTGACCGCAGCACGCCGCTGCCCAACCAAACCGCCAGCGAAATCACGAGCGCGAGACACGCTGCGCTGAGCACGAGGCGCACCCGTCCCACGGTGGTTTGCGTGCGCGCGATCGTCGCGAAGGCCTCGCGCAGCTCGCCACGGTCGAGCCGCGTCGCGGCCTTCAGGCGATCCGTCGCGAGCGCCTGCTTCGCCTGCATGGCAGCCATGGCGCCCACGAGCGCCTCCCCCGTCTCGCCGCCCACGAGGCGGCGCGACACGTCGAAGGCCGTCGTGAAGTAGCCCTCGATGGCCTCGCGGAGCGCCGTCGACTGTGCCGGATCGAGGAAGTCGCGCGCCGCCGCGAGCTCGTCGAGGATGACGCCCTTGCGATCGCGCGCCTCGTTAACCGCGTCGAGATCGCGCGACCCGACCGCGTCCTGAAACGCGCGCCGGGCGCGCTCGAAGTCGGCCTCGAGGCGCGGGCCCAGATCCATCTTGGGCAGATAACGCCCCTGGATCGTGTCGAGCTCGGCCTGCATGCGCTTCGCGATGAGGTTCGTCCCCACGATGAGGACGACGAGGGCCAGCACCGCGGCGACGACGATGGCCGCGAGCTTGGTTCGAATCGTGACCCGCATGCCCCTCACCTCACGGTGACGATTTTGACACGCTCGACGTTGGCGGCGCCCGAAACGTATCCGATGGCGCCGTCGTGCTTGGCGACGTAGCGAACGACGTCGTCGTCCGTGTCGAGCTCGGGCGGCGGCAGATCCCGTCCTGAGAACACGATCTGCTGCCAGTAGTTCTTCACGGCCACCACGGACCGGCCGACTACGTCCTCGGAGAACCTCTGCCGAACCGATGACTCGCCGTTCAGATCGACCGGCCGGATGGTGCTGCCATCGGGCCAGCGCGTCGTCTTCTTGAGGAACGCCTCGGCGAGGAAGCGCCGCTCGACGGCGCTCGACGGATTGCTCGGGTTGACGACGACGCGGAACGAGACGCCCGACGCCGCCCATGGCGCGGCGTCGTGCAGCGCCCACGGCGCCATGAGGCCGACCACCAAGGCACAGAGCCTGACCGCGCGCATCGTGGTCTCAGAAGTATGCTGTCGTCTTCGCGAGGAAGACGGCCCAGTTGCGCGTCAGCACGTCGACCGGGCGGTTATCGTTGAGGGTCGAGTCGAGGCCCGCCGTCCCGTGCATGAAGTGCCCCTCGAGCTTGACGAGCCAGTACGCGTTGATGTCGAAGCGCAGGGTCCCCGCGAAGTCGTGCATCATATTGTTCGAGGCGCCGCTGAACGTCGCGTCGGCCTCGTCGGGGAAGAGCACGGAGTAGTAGGCGCCGGGCCACAGCCAACGCGCGGCATGGTAGGTCGCCGAGACATATCCACGCTCGCTCACGGTGATGCGTTTGGTCCCGGGCGGGAAGACCGCCAGGTCAGCGGCGTCGATGCCGACGCGCCACTGGGCGAACTCGGCCGCGAGCGTGAGGTTGCTGCGCACGAATTCGGCCGAGCCGACGCCGAGAACCGCAGACAGACCGGCGCTCGCGGGCGACGAGGCCATCGTCGGGACGAACTGGAAGCTGAGCCGAAGGGCCTGCACGCTGCCGCCGAGCCGCAGCCCCGGCACCGGCGTCTCCCACATGGCGCGGCCACCCGCGACGTACGGCACGTCGACAGCCTTGATGGCCGGATTGGTCGACACGTCGATGTAGATGGTTCCGCCATACAGGCGGTACTCGAGCGCCCCCGCGGCTCGGAGATCGACGTAGCCGTAGATCTCGACGCCTGTCTGCGCGAGTAGAAAGTCGCGGTTCGACACGGGATACACCGACTGCGGGAGCAGGATCGCGACGCGCGCGGCGTCGATGTCACTGGTCTCGTTGTAAAGACCGAATGGCAGCTTGACGCGACCCGCGCGGATGCCGAACCAGTCGCGCCATCGGTAGTCGAGATAGAACCAATCGGCGCGCGCCTCGTAGTTCCCTACGGGCCCGAGGGCGTGGGTGAAGAGCTGCAGGCCGACGCGCAAGCGGTCGGTGAGCTGGCTCGTGAAGTTGACGCCGACCTCGGTGAACTCGAGGCTGCCCCGCTTCGACTTCGCGAGGTAATTGTTCCCCGTCGACAGGATCGCGCCCTGGCTCACGAAGCCGTGGACGTCGAGGGAAACGTCTCCGTCGCCGCCGCCAAGCTCGGCGGCGCGCGCCATCGCGCCCGTCGCGCCGAGCGTGGCTGCGACGGCCAACCCCAACGCGCGCCCGAGGCCGCGGCGCTTCGTGGCTGACCCGGCGCGGGTCCTCAAAGCCAAGTTACCCGTACGCTGAGGCTGGTTCAGACGAGAGCTCCCTTCTCCCGTCGTCCGCTAGCCCCCCCACCAGCAGAAGACGCGCCGACATTATTCGCCAACGCGGCCGTTGGGGTCAACGTTTCCCTTTGGTAGCGCTTCTTGTTTTTGTGGCCTTTCGGTTACGTTGCGCATCGCACGTGCGCTCGTCAGCGCTCGGGCGAGACGAGGCCCGTGCGAATGGCGTAGCGGACGAGACTCGCGAGATCGTGAATCTCGAGGCGGCTCATGATCTGGCTGCGATGGGCCTCGACCGTCTTGACGCTGAGGTTCAGGAGGCTGGCGACTTCCTTGGTCGATTTCCCCTCGGCGACGAGTTGCAGGATCTCACGCTGGCGCGGCGTGAGACCGTCCGTCGCCGGCGCTTCGGGCGCGGACGGCCGCACCGTCCCGTCTCGATCGAGGTAGGCGTCGACGACGTGCTTCGAGATGGCCGGCGAGAGATACGTCTCGCCGCGCATGACCGCCCGCAACAAGAGGGGCAGCTCCTCCGCCGCCGCGTCCTTGAGCACGTAGCCCTTGACCCCCGCCCTCAAGGCCTGCGCGACGTGTCCGGGCGTGCCGTGCATCGAAAGAATCGCGACGCGCGTTCGCGGGGCCTCGCGCGCGACGCGCGCCGCGAGGTCGAGGCCGTTGAGGCCGGGCATGCTGACGTCGACGAGCGCGACGTCGGGGCTCGTCTCGAGGATGAGCCTGAGCGCCTCTTGACCGTCGGCGGCCTCGGCTACGATCTCGACGCCGGGGATTGCGGCCACGAGCCCACGAATGCCGGCGCGCACCAGAGTGTGATCGTCCGCGAGCAAGACTCTCATCGGAGCGAGGGCATCATATACCTCGACGCGCGCCCCGGTCGTCGGTTCTGCGTTAGAGTGGTTTGGGACCAGCATGCCAGGCCGAGTCGTCATGAGCGCAGAGAATCTCTCGGGGAGGATCTTAACGACGTGGCGAGACGAGACGCTGCGCTCGATGCTCGCCGTCGCCGCCATCATCACGCCCATCACCGCGGCGCTTGCGGTGATCGTGCGGCCGCTCCCCCGCCCGTTCCTCGACACCGCCGTCATCCTGGGTGCCGGCCTCTTGCTGCCGGTGCTCCACGCCCTTCGGCGTGTGCCCGTCGCGGTGCGCGCGGCCATCACGATGCTCGTGTTCTACGGGGCCTCTGCCTTCGTGCTGGCCCGAACCGGGCTCGCGCCCGGATGTTCGCTGCTCTTCTCCCTGGCCAGCCTCTGGGGCGCGATCTATTTCGGACGGGCCGCCGGCTACGCAACGATCTTTTTGGGTTCGCTCGCCTTCATCGTCATCGGCTGGTTCGTCTCGCGCGGCCTCTTCACGGTCCCGCCCGATATGTTCGACGTACATCTCTTCCGGAATTGGTTCCGCGCCGGCATCGTCTTCGCGCTCATCGCGAGCCTGCTCACGAGCGGCGTCATGTTCGTCATCGGCCGCGTCGAAGCGGGCGCGCGCGACTTGCGCGTGGCCTACGAGCGCCTGGGGCTCCTGCACTTGCGCCTCGAGAGCGCGAAGGAGGAGGAGCGGCGCTTCCTCGCGCACGAGCTCCACGACGAATTCGGACAGCTCCTCACGGCGCTCAAGTTGCGCATCCAGCTCGGCAAGGGCGCCGGCCCCGGCGCCGCAGAGCCGGATACCCTCGCGGTCATCGACGATCTCATCGCGCGCGTGCGCCGCATGTCGGGCGACCTCCGGCCCGCGTTGCTCGACGAGGTGGGGCTCTTGCCGGCGTTGCGCGCCTTCCTGGACACGCAGACCGCGATCTCGGGCGTCAACATGACGCTCGAGACGACGGAACCGCCCGAGCCCGTGGCTCGGCTCGACGGCGACGTCGAGATCACCTGTTTTCGCATCGTCCAGGAAGCCGTGACGAACGCCATGAGGCACGCCGGAGCGCGCGATCTGCGCGTGCGCATCGACCGGGGAGATGATCGCGTCGCGCTGCGGGTCAGCGACGACGGGCGCGGCTTCGACGTCGGCGTGCGCCTCGAGGGCGCGGCGGCCGATGGGCATCTCGGCGTCGTCGGCATGCAAGAACGGGTGCGCGCCCACGGCGGTGACTTCCGGCTCCGTTCGCGGCTCGGCGCGGGGACGACGATAGAGGTCGATCTGCCGCTGGCGGCCGCCGGGCGGCCGCCGATGTCCACGGTGCCCTCGTAGGCGCATGGCAGCCGCCGAAGGTCTGAGGAGCGAGCCCTTGCGCGCGGCCCTGCGCGAGGCGCTCGCGGGGCGGCCGGCCGCGCTCGAGCAGCTGCTCGTGCGCCACGGCGGCGGGCCCGATCCGCGCCCGAACTTGAAGCTCGCGGCGGCCTTCGGCGACGTGATGGCCGCCTTCGACGGTCAGGCGGCGCGGTTGCTCGGGCGCCTCGGCGCGGACGACTCCGCCCCCGACGCGCGAGAGGTCTTCCTGCCCATGGCGGCGGCCTTCGGCTGGGTGGGCCGCCTGCGCGCGCGGCAAGAGGCCGAGGCCGCCTGGCGGGCGTTGCTCGACCTGGCCGGCGACGAGCGCGCGCCCGTACGCGTGGCGACGCAGGCGGCCCTGCGCGCCTACGCGCTCGGCGCCGGACACGCGGGTGAGCTCGTCGCCCGCGCGTCCGACTGGCTCGCCGCCGAGGATCGCGAGGTTCGCTTCGGGGCCGCGGCCGTCGTCCTCGAGGTGCTCGGAGAGCACCAGGCGCTCTCGGGAGCGCCCGTGCTCTCGGACGTCCTCGCCTATCTCGGCCGCGTAATCGCCGACGTCGCGGACGCTCCGCGCTCCGCCGAACGTTCGGACGGGCGCCGCCGGGCGCTCGGCGCGCTGCCGTGCGCGCTCGCGACCGCCGTGGCCGTGGCCGCCGAGGAAGGCGTCGCGTGGCTGGAATCGGAGTGCGCCGCCGCTCGACAGCCCGACCTTCGCGGCGCGCTGTCCGAGGCCGTCATCCGCGTCCAGGCGCACAGCCCCGTGCTCGGCCACCGCGTGCGCGACGCCCTGGCGGGCAGCGCCAAGCCGCCGCGCGACCCCACGCGCATCCGGCCGGGCGCCGGCCGCGGCAAGTCATCGCGCCGCACCCGCTGAGCGCGCCTCACGCGACGCGCGCGAGCACGACGACGGAATAGCCGACGGCGGGTGTCGAGCCCGGGTTGAAGTACGAGTGACGCTGATCGCCGCGGAAGGCCACCGTGTCGCCCACGCCGAGGGTCCAGCGCTCGCCGGCCGCGACGAGCTCGATCGCGCCGGCCTCGCACGCCAGGTACTCACGCGTTCCGGGCGTGTGCGGCACGCCCACGAGCCGCGCGCGCGGCGGCAACGCCATGCGGTCTATCTCCATGCCGGGGACGGCGTCGGGCAGGAGGCGCCGCACCTCGACGCTGCCGCGCAGACGCGTCGGCAGCGTTCCGCGCGGGTAGTGCTGCACGGCCGCGCGCGGCGTCGAGACGAGCTCCTCAAGGGTGACGGCAAGCGCGCCCGCGACGCGCTCGAGAACGCCGAGGGTCGGGTTGGCGGCGCCCGTCTCGAGGTTGGCCCAGGTCGCGCGCGGCAGCGCCGCGAGGCGGGCGATCTGCGCCTGCGTCAGACCGCGCGCGGCGCGCAGCTGCCGGACGTTCTGCCCCAGGCGCGCCGCCACCTCGTCGTTCGCCGCCATGGCCAGCACAGTAGCGCCATTCCAATATATTGGCCAATCCGCCAATAAACGCGCACGTCCCGTCATCCTCGAGTCAGAGACGAAAGGAGCTGACGATGAAAGACGAATACAGGACGCTCGTGCACGCCGCCGTGCTCGTCACGGGCGCGAGCCGGGGTCTGGGCGCCGCCCTCGCGCGGCGTCTCGGGCGCGCGGGCGCCCGGCTCGCCCTCGTTGCGCGCGGCCACGAGGAGCTGGACGCGATCGCGCGAGAGATTCGCGCCGCGGGCGGCGAGGCCCACGCGCTCCCCGGCGACCTGGGCGACAAGCGGGACGCGCACAGGATCGCGGGCGCCGCGGCCGCGCTCGTCGGGCCCATCGACGTCCTCGTGCACAACGCGAGCACGCTCGGGCCGGTGCCGCTGCCGTTGCTTCTCGAGACCGACTGCGAGGATCTCGAGCGCGTCCTCGCCGTCAACCTCGTGGGGCCGTTCCGTCTCACGAAGATCGTCGCCGGGGCGATGGCGCTGCGCGGACGCGGGCTCGTCGTCCACGTGAGCTCGGACGCGGCGGTCGCGGCCTACCCGCGCTGGGGCGCGTACGGCGTGTCGAAGGCGGCGCAGGACCACCTCGGGCGCGTCCTCGCCGCCGAGCTCGAGGGCACGGGCGTGCGGGTCGTCTCGGTCGACCCGGGCGAGATGAACACGCGCATGCACGCCGACGCGCTGCCCGACGCCGATCCGGCGACGCTCGCCGATCCCGACCGGGTGGCGCGCCGGCTCGCGGCTCTCATCTCGCATCCGGAGGTCTTCGCCCCGAGCGGAGCGCGCGTCGAGCTCGCGGGCGTGCCCGAGAGGGAATCGCCGTGACGGCCGCCTCCTGGCCGCGCGGCGAGCCGACATTCGATCGCCTGCTGCATCTCGATCCACGCACGGGCCGCCGGCGCGACCTGCGCGTCAGCGATCTCCCGGCGTTGCTCGGCCCCGGCGATCTGCTCGTGCTCAACGACTCGGCGACGCTGCCCGCCTCGCTGCGCGGCCGCCTGACAGACGCATCCGTCGAGCTGCGCCTCGCAGGCGAACGCGGCGACGGCGCCTGGAATGCAGTGCTCTTCGGCGCGGGCGATTGGCGCGCGCGCACCGAGGACCGCCCCGCCCCGCCCGCGGCGCGCGCGGGCGACCGGCTCGTGTTCGGGCTCGAGCTCGCTGCGCGCGTCGAATCCGTTTCGCCGATCTCGCCCCGCCTGCTGGCGATCCGCTTCGACGAGACGGGCGAGGCGTTCTGGACGGCGCTCTACCGTCAGGGCCGGCCCGTCCAGTATTCCTACGCGGCCGGCGCGCTCGAGCTCTGGCACACGCAGACCTCGTACGCGGCGCGTCCCTGGTCGGTCGAAGCGCCGTCGGCGGGGCGGCCCCTCGCGCCGAGCCTGCTCTCCGCCGTCGCGAGGCGCGGCACGGCGCTGGCGACGATCACGCACGCCGCCGGCCTCTCGTCGACGGGAGATCCCGCCCTAGACGCCGCCCTCCCGCTGCCCGAGCGTTACGACGTCCCCGCGCGCGCCGTCGCGGCCATCGCGGCAGCCCGCGCGCGCGGAGGCCGCGTGGTGGCCGTCGGCACGACGGTGGTGCGGGCGCTCGAGGGCTGCGCGCGCGCTCACGGCGGCCGGCTCGTCCCCGGCGTGGGCGTCACTGACTTGCGCATCGGGCCCGCCTTCGCGCCCGCGATCGCCGACGGCATCCTCACGGGCATGCACGAGCCCGAGGCCAGTCACTTCTCGCTGCTCGAGGCCTTCGCGCCGCGCGCCGTGCTCGCCGACGCACACGCGCACGCCGAGGCGCGCGGCTACCTCGCGCACGAGTTCGGCGACTCGATGCTGATCGTCCCGCCCGCTTGAACGCGTCTGCGGCCCACGCGTCGGGTGAGCTCCCGTCATGCGACCGCGCGGGTCCTATGGTAGACACCGCGCATGAAAATGCGGAAGCTGGGATCGCAAGGCCTCGTCGTATCCGAACAGGGGCTCGGCTGCATGGGCATGTCGGACTTCTATGGCGCGCGGGACGACGCCGAGTCGCGGAAGACGATCGATTGCGCGCTCGAGCTCGGCGTCACCTTCCTCGACACGGCGGACGTCTACGGGCCCTACGCCAACGAGGAGCTCGTGGGCCGCGCGCTGCGCGGCCGGCGCGAGCGCGTCGTGCTCGCCACGAAGTTCGGCAACCTGCGCACGCCCGACGGCAAGTTCGTGGGCATCGACGGCCGCCCCGAATACGTGCGCGCCGCCGCCGAGGCTTCGCTCCAGCGCTTGGGCGTCGAGGTCATCGACCTCTACTACCAGCACCGCGTCGATCCCACGGTGTCCATCGAGGAGACCGTGGGCGCGATGGCCGAGCTCGTCAAGGCAGGCAAGGTCCGTTTCCTCGGCCTGTCTGAGGCCGCGGCGGCCACGATCCGGCGCGCCCACGCCGTGCACCCCATCAGCGCCGTGCAGACCGAGTATTCGCTCTGGACGCGCGATCCCGAGGACGAGATCTTGCCGACCGTCCGCTCGCTCGGCATCGGCTTCGTCGCCTACAGCCCCCTCGGGCGGGGCTTCCTCACGGGCGCATTCACGTCGGCGAATCAGCTCGGCGACGCCGATCGCCGCGCCCTCATGCCGCGCTTCCAGGGCGAGAACTTCGAGCGGAACCTCGCGATCGTCGAGCGCGTGCGCGCGCTCGCCACGGAGCGCCAGGTGACGCCCGCCCAGCTTGCCCTCGCGTGGGTCCTCGCGCAGGGTGACGACGTCGTCCCCATCCCCGGCACGAAGCGCCGCACGTACCTCGAGGAGAACGTCGCCGCGTCGGCGATCACCCTCTCCGCCGCCGAGGTGCTAACCATCGGGGCCGCCGTGCCCAAGGGCGCCGCCGCCGGCGCGCGTTACGCCGACATGAGCAGCGTCAATCGCTAGGGTAGTCCCACACAGAGGCGCCTGATAAGTTTCCCCGCCATGAACCCGACGACGCCCTCGAAGACGCTCCCGCAGGACATCCTCTCGAAGGCCGCCACGATGGCGCGCGGCCTCGCCATCGACGCCGTGCACGCGAGCCAGAGCGGGCACCTGGGCTTGCCGCTCGGGTGCGCCGAGATCGGGGCCGTCCTCTACGGACACGTGCTCGTCCACTGCCCCTCGCACCCCGAGTGGCTTAACCGCGATCGCTTCGTGCTGTCGGCGGGTCACGGGTCGATGTTCCTCTACGCGTGGCTTCACCTCTCGGGCTACGCCGAGATCTCGCTCGACGAGATCAAGCGCTTCCGGCAGCTCCACTCGAAGACGCCGGGACACCCGGAGCTGACGCACGCGCCCTCGGGAATCGAGACGACGACGGGTCCGCTCGGCCAGGGCCTCGCGAACTCGGTCGGCATGGCGATCGCCGCCAAGATGGCCGAAGCGCGCTTCAACACGAAGGAGCACACGATCTTCGACCACCACATCGTGTGCCTCGCGGGCGACGGGTGCATGCAGGAGGGCGTCGCGCTCGAGGCCGTTGAGCTCGCCGGGCACCAGAAGCTCGACAACCTCATCGTCATCTACGACTCGAACGCCGTCACGCTCGACGCCATGGCCGCCGAGACCCAGAGCCTCGACGCCGCCAAGCGCTTCGAGGCCATCGGCTTCGACGTGCAGACGGTGGCGGGCCACGAGATGGACTCGTTCTACGCGGCCTTCGAGCGCGCCAAGCACGCCGGCAGCGGAAAGCCGCAGCTCATCATCGCAAAGACGCTCATCGGCAAGGGCATCCCCGAGGTCGAGGGCACGCAGAAGGCCCACGGCGAGGGCGGCGCGAAGTTCGCCGAGAGCGCGCGCAAGGGCCTCGGCCTGCCGCCCGAGCCTTATTACGTCGCGCCCGAGGTGAGCGCCTTCTTCGCCGGGCGGCGCCGGGAGCTCGAGGCGGCCTACGAGGGTTGGCGCGAGACCTTCGAGGCGTGGAGGGCCGCCAACCCAAAGCTCGCCGAGCAGCTGGCGGTCTCGAGCGCCTACGCGCACACGGTGCCGCGCGACACGAAGCTGCGCACGCCAAACGCTGCCACTCTGTTGGCCGCCGTCCCCGAGTTCCCCGCCGACGCGAAGATCGCGACCCGCAAGGCCGGGCAGGACGTGCTGCAACCGCTCGCGGCGAAGGTGCCGCTGCTCATGGGCGGCAGCGCCGATCTCTACGGCTCGACGCTGAACTACATCGGAGATCTCAAGACGGGCGACGACGACTTCAAGCCCAACCGCCGCGGCGGGCGCAACATCCGCTTCGGTATCCGCGAGCACGGCATGTGCTCGGTCCTGAACGGCATCGCCGCGCATGGCATCTTCCGCGCGAGCGGCGCGACCTTCCTCGTGTTCGCCGACTACTGCCGCGCCGCCATCCGCCTCGCGGCCCTGAGCCATCTCCCCGTCATCTACGTCTTCACGCACGACAGCGTCGGCGTCGGCGAGGACGGGCCCACGCACGAGCCCGTCGAGACCATCCCCGCGCTCCGCCTGATCCCGAACCTCGACGTCATTCGCCCGGCCGATCCCGAGGAAACGGCGGGCGCGTTCGTCGCGGCTCTCGATCGCACCGATGGTCCCACGCTCCTCGCCCTCACGCGGCAGAACGTGCCGCTGCTCGCTGAGATCCCGGTGTCGGCGCGGCGCGAGGGCGCGCTCAAGGGCGGCTACGTCGCGAAGAGAGAGACCGCGCCGCTCGAGCTGATCCTGCTCGGCGCCGGCAGCGAGCTCCAGCACGCGCTCGCCGCCGCGAAAACGCTCGGGCCCGGCACGCGCGTCGTCAGCATGCCTTGTTTCACGCGCTTCGATCGCCAGCCAGCCGGCTACCGCGAGGAGGTCCTGCCGCGGGCATGCCGCAAACGCGTCGCCATCGAGGCCACCGTGCCGTCGACGTGGGCGCGCTACGTCGGCCTCGACGGCGCCGCCATCGGTATCGACCGCTTCGGGCTGTCGGCGCCGGGCGCCGCCGTCATGAAGGAGCTCGGCATCACCGCCGAGCACGTCGTCGAGGTCGCCAAGAACGTCTGAGTGGGCGTCCGCCCTCTTCTTTTCGTGTCTTCGCGCGCCGGCTCAGCGCCCCTCGTTCGGGCCCTAATGGCGCAGCTCGTCACACGCGCGCCAAAAAGGGGAACATACTTGAGGGCGATTCGACTAATTAGGTAGAGGAGGTCTTCATGCCTCGAGTGGGAATGGTGTTGGTCTTCGTGGTGGGCGTGTCGCTGGCGAGCGCGGGCGCGCGCGCGAGCTGCATCGTCAACAACGAGACCGAGTACGAATTCGTCGTCTCATCGGGAAACTCGCCCAACCAGAAGGTGGCCGCGCACGCGACGACGACCATCGAAGCGGGCAAGATCTCCGGCAAGAGCCCCGAGGGGCGCACCATCAGCGGGTCGTGCAAGGACGGCGCGCGGATGGTCGTGCAGGAGAAGAACGGCGTTCCGTTGCTGCTGCCGATGCCGACGCCGAAGAAGAAATAGCCGACTGAGTCAGCAAACCCGCCTGGCTCCCTGGCCGTCAGGAAGGCGATTTCGCCGCCCCGCGGGCATCAGGAAACTGATTCCACGGTTGCGCGCACCCGCGAGATCACGCCGTTTCCGCGTTGGCACGTCGCTGGCACAACCAGAGAGTGGCCTATGCGTTTGCCCGTTGCCCGCCTTGCCTTCCCTAAGAACGGAGAGTCCATGTCGCTCACGAAGATCTTCTTGCCCGTCGGATTCTTGGCGGCGGTGTTCCTCGCGGCGCCCGCGGCGCACGCCCAGACGTGCAAGACGACGGCGGACTGCGGGAAGGGCTTCACATGTATGCTCCTGACGGTCCAGCCCGCGGACAACGGGCCCGGGGTGGCGTGCTCGAACGCCAACCCCTGTCCCGTCGTCGATCCGACGCCCATCGACGCGGGCACGACGATCACCGGCGTTTGCGTGGCGGCGTCCTGCACCACGGCCGCCGACTGCGGCGCGACGATGATCTGCCGCACCCAGAATCAGGAGCTGTGCCCGGGTGGCGCGACGCCCGCGTGCGCCCCCAACACCAAGTGCGACGCCGGCGCGCCCGTGCCGACGTCGTGCATGACCAAGACCACCTCGACCTGCACCTACAAATGGGAGCTCCCGTGCAACGCCGACGCCGAATGCGGCGACGGGTTCACGTGCGCCCCCAGCGTCTCCGGCTGCGCGAGCGGCGGCAGCGGCAGCGGCACGACGACCGGCGTAAGCTCCTCGGGCTCGTCGGGCGGCTCGAACGCCAGCGGAGCGGCGCCGGCCCCCACGGATCCGACGGCGCCCGTGCCGCCCGACGGCACGTGCACGACGACGATGTCCTTCCCAGGGTCATGCACACCCAAGATCACGAGCTGCAACACGACCACCGACTGCCCGACGGCGTGGACCTGCGTCGAGGTCGCGCACGCGACGACGAGCATGACGTCCGTGGCCCCGGGCGGCGCGGCCATTGACGGCGGAGCGGCCGGCGCGCCGAGCTCGGGTGGCGCCACGCCGCCTGAGCCCGCCCCCACCACCAAGGTCTGCACACCTCCCTTAGGGACTCTCGGCGGCGTCGCCAAAGACGGCACCTCCGGGCCCCAGACGCCCCAGAGCGTAGACGGCGGCAGCAACGCGGGCACGGGCAATCCCGGCGCGAGCGGCGGCACGCCGATGCCGACGTCAGGCGGAAGCGCGGCGGGCGCGCCCAGCTCTGGCTGCGCGATCGGTGGCGGCGCAAGCCACTCACCGTTGCCGTTGTCGGCGCTCGCGCTCCTCGGGCTCCTCGTCGCGCGCCGTCGCAGGTAGTCCGCAGGCCGGCGCGCGTCCGCTCGCGGTAGAGTGGGAGCGATGCCGCGCGCCCGCTTCGACCTGCCCCCAGCGCCGCGGCTGCGCGGGCGTCGCGCGGAGCTGGCGACGCTCGAGGCGGCCCTCACGAAGGGGCGGCTCGCGCGGCTGGCGCTCGTGGGCGGCGGGGGCAGCGGCAAATCCGTCCTCGCGGCGGCCCTGGCCCACCGGCTCCGGGATCGGTTCGCCGGCGGCGTCGCTTGGTTCCGCGTCGGCAACTGGGACCACCGCACGCTCCTCCAGATGGTGGCCCTGCGACTCGAGGCACCGCGCGAGCCTCTCGTCGAGAGCGTCAGGCGAGCGCTCATCGCGCGCGGGGCGATGCTGCTCGTCCTCGACAACCACGAGAACGACCGCGCCATGGCCCGCTTCCTGGAGGCGCTCGAGGGCGCCCCCGTGACCTGGCTGCTCACGGCGCGGCGCTGCCTGCTGTCGGGCATGGCGATCTTCCCCGTCGTCGCGCCGCTCGTGCAGGCGCGGCGAGACGCGTTCCCGTCGGTGCGCGCCCTCACCGTCCT
>DATKFB010000608.1:0-11237 GCA_035544435.1 Polyangia bacterium | reverse complement strand
AGGTGAGCTCGGGGAGCGTGCCCATGTAGGTCGTGCCGAAGCCGGGCGTGGGGACGCCCAGAAAGTTCGAGATCGAGGCGAGGAGCTGGTTGTGCGCCACGCCGGTCTTGCCGCTCGACCAGTAATTGCCGGTGGCCTGTGCCCAGGTGCCGACCCTGACCGTGCGGCCGGCCGTGAAGGCGCCGCCCGCGCTGCCGACGAGCACGATGGGGATCGAGCTTACCGAGTGGAACGAGCCCTCCGTCATGTCGTTGGCCATGACGATGAGGGTGTTGTCGAGGAGCGTGCCGCCGACGTCGGCGCTCGCGTCGAGCAAGCCCGCGAGGTAGGCGAGCTGTTGCATGTACCACGTGTCGATGAGGATCTTCTTGGGGTAACCGGCCATGCCCTGGTGCGCGATGGCGTGCACCTCGCCGAGCCCGCCCCCACCGCCGCCGAGCATGAGGAACGGCATCGAGGACGGGCCGCTGCCGCCGTCGTCGGCCCAGGACATCGCCACCGCGCGCGTGACGTCGCAGCGGAGCGCCATGGCGACGAGATCATTGAAGCCCTTGACCTGCGCCGAGTATTCCGTGGGCGCGCCCGGGTCGACGGGCTTGCACGCCGCGCCGCCGCCTCCGCCCGTTGCCGTCAGGCTCGTCTCGACCTGCCGGATCGAGTCGAGGTGCGCCGCGATCTTCGCGCGATCGTCGGTGCCCCGGCGCGCCGCGAAGGTCTGCAGCTCGGGCAGGAGGTAATCGATGACGCTCTTGCGACGGGCCTGCTGCGCGACCAGCGCCGGGTTGGGCGTCGCGGTCATGGCCGGCGACGAGAACAGCGTCTTGAACAAGCGGGCGACCTGGTTCTCGCCCGTGTTGATCGAGCCGTCGGCGCGGTAGCTCGTCGATCTGCCCTGCACGGTGATGTTGAGCAGCGGCATGGGCAGGTTAACCGTCTTCGCGACGGCCGTCGAGTAGGCCTGGTCGATCGACATGCCCGTCGCCGTGCAACTCTGTCCGCCCGTGTTCTTGTAGGTGCCCGTGAACATCGTCGGGAAGGAGAAGTGCCCGTCGTAGGTGTGCCCGCCGTCGAGCATGAGCTTGTAGTCGAGCCCCGCCACGAGCGTGACCTTCGCCTTGAGCGCGGCGAGCGGCGCCATGATCACGCTCGCCGTCGGGTCGTCGGCCGGGGGATAGAACGAGGGCTGCGCAACGCCATTGCTCCAGCCGATCGTGATGAGGCGCTTCACGCCGCCCGCGGCGTGCGCCCGGCCCGGCTCGAGGAGCGGCAGGAGAGCCGCGCTCGCCCCCACGCTGCGCAGGAAGTTGCGCCGCGAGAGATAAGCGCGCGTCGTGCTCGTGCGGATCGCCGGAGCTTTCTCGAACCGGTTCATGGCATCTCCCCCGGCGAAGGGCTGCGGTACCGGAAGCTGCGCATCGTCGCGACGGCCGCCATCAGATCCTGAACCGAGGCCGTGTCGGAGGCGAAGGCCGCCGCCGTCGCCTGGAGCGAAGCCGCGTCGTCGGGGGTGTCCGCACGCGACAGCGCGAAGCGCGACCACTCACCCGAGAAGCAGTTCCGCACCTGGGGGCTCTTCGCGAGCAGGCCCACGAGCCCGACGGCGTCGTTGAACGTCTGCACCTTGCCGTCGAGCGGGATCGAGCCCGAAGCGTCGACGGGCAAGCCGTTGTCCATCGTGCGGTATTGGCCGATGCCGTCGTAGCTCTCGAAGCCGAACCCGATGGGATCCATCGACATGTGGCAGCCCTTGGCGCACGCGTTCTGATCGTGCACCTCGAAGCGTTGGCGTGTCGTGCCGCCCGCCGACGCGGGCGCGGGCGGCGGCACGTTCGCGGGCGGGGGCGGCAGCGTCTGGCAGAGCAGCTTCGTGAACACGAACTTGCCGCGCCGCACGGGGTTCGAGCCGTCGGGGCTCCCCGTGAGCGCGAGGAAGCTCCCCTGCGTGAGCAGACCGGCGCGCTGCATCGGATCGAGGTCGGTCTTCGTCATGGCCGCGCCCGTGGCCGACGCGCCGTAGAGCGGGGCCAGCGTGGCATTGATGTACGAATACGGCGCGCCCAGCAGCGTCCCGAGGCGGCCGTCGCCGCCGAACGAGACGTTCTGCACGAACGCGCTCGTCTCGTCGAGCAGCGCCTGCTGCGTGGCCGCCGTATACGTCTTGTAGACCGTCGGGTCCTTCATGTTCGCCGTGAGGCCGTAAAGCCCCATCCAATCCGAGAAGAACGCCGAGACGGTTTGCTTGGCCCTCGGGTCGGCGAGCAGCCGCCGCGCCTCCGCCTGCACGCCCGCCACCGTGTCGAGCTTACCCGCCGCCGCCGACGCCAGTAGCATGTCGTCGGGCATCGAGCCCCAGATGAAGTACGAGAGCCGCGACGCGATCTGGTACGACCCGAGGCGCACGACGGTACCCTCGTGGATGTTCATCGCCGTGGGCGCCGCTTCCCAGTGGTACAGGAACTGCGGCGCCTGGAGCATGGCCTCGATGAGCACGCTCACGGCATCCGTAAACGACAAGTTGAGCGTCGTGCGCGCCGTCATGTAGAGGCCCGTGAGACGCATCGCCTCGTCGGCGGCGACGGGCCGCCGGAAGGCCCGCTGCCCGAAGCTCGTGATGAACTTCTGCGCGCACGCGTCCTCGCCCGTCGCGGGATCGCAGGGCAGCAGCATGCCGCTCACGAGCTTGGGCGCCGCCGCGGCCGCCAGGCCCTCGGCGGCCGTGCGCAGCAGGGTCGCGTCCTGGACAGCGACCCCGTCGGCGCGCCGAAACTCGAAGGTCGGATCCAAGTCGGTCGCGAACTGATTGGCTGGCTGCGACGTGTCGCCCAACAGATCGTGGACCGTGTTGTTGTACTCGCGGTTCGTGAGCCGGAGCATGGGCATGAGGCCCGCGGCGTTCGGATCGGCGCGCGTCGTCGAGCCCCCCGCGCCGGTGACACCACCCGGAGAACCAGCGCTGCCGCTCCCCGTCCCGGAACCTGGCGTATCGGAACCACCCGTGATCTCGCCCTGGCCGCAGGCCATGGCCATGCAGACCGCGCCGAGCAGGAACAGCTTTGCCGGGATGGAGCGATTCACGGCACCTCCAGTGGTCCTCGCGCTTCGATGTTGGCGAGAGCGGTGGGCGCTTTCGACTGAATCATCAGCGTAAGCGGGGGTTGCCTGTATGTAAAGGACGCTCGTACGAGACCCGCCAGCTCATTTACCAACCGACGCGCGCCCGCGAGAAACCGCTCAATTTCTCTCTGGCGCAGAACGTCACCAGCCAAACAATTGCGGCGGTGTCGACTGCACATCGTCAACGCCACGGGCTGTCGTACTTGTAGTCGTGGCCACTACCCGCGCCAGCTCATCGCGCGAGGTCGATGAATCCCCGCGCCCAGATGAGATTGATCTCGTCGGCAAGCGCGGGCGGTGTGTCGGTCGTCGTCTCGATGGCCGCCACGTACGGAACGCCTGCTCGGTGGAAGTGGTCGGTGATGCTGCCGTCGTGGCACTCGATGAAGCCCTCGGCGTCGGCGTACACGTCGCTGCCGGGCTCGTAGCCCGAATCGACGAGGCTGCTGCGCAACACGGGCAGCAGCGCGCCCGAGCGCGCCTGGAGCGGGCGGTAGGGCGCGCGATCGCCGAAGACATACGAGTAGAAGACGTGGCCGTGGATGAAATTGTCCTGGTGCAGATCGAGCGCGGCCGTCGGCACGGGCCGGCGCGCGAGCTCGCGCGCGAGCGCGAGCGTCTCCTTCGGTCCTGCGTCGAGCGCGCGCCAAGAGAGCGCGCTCTCGCCCGCGTGCAGCTCGCCGCGCCACACGCCGGGCGCGATCTCGTAGCGCAGGAAATCGTTGTTCGGGCGCTCGCCGCCGACGTTGTAGCGCGTGTGCGCCTCG
This sequence comes from Polyangia bacterium, assembly GCA_035544435.1. Classification (GTDB taxonomy): domain Bacteria; phylum Myxococcota_A; class Polyangia; order Fen-1088; family Fen-1088; genus DASZFV01. Next base: position 7,356 of record DATKFB010000608.1, on the reverse strand, counting down.
AACCCCGACGGGTTGACGCAGGGATAGAGGCGCAGACCCACGCCGCGCTCTTCGGCGTACGCGAACAGCTCGGCGGCGTGCGCGAGCAACGTCAACGGGCCGGCCTTTTCGTCTCCGTGGAAACCGGCCGTGATGACGACAGAGCGGCCCGCGGCCGCGCCCGCGGCGTTCGCCGCGGAGAGCAACGCGTACTCGCGACCTCCCTCGACGACGACGCCGAAGTCGGCGGCCGTGGCGACGCCGCGCAGGGACTCGCGCCAGCGCTCTTCATACTCGGCGAAGGTCACTCTTTATCCTGGCACGCGGCGCGCGACCGCCGCAAAAACGATCGTTACATGCACTTGCCCTGCAAACACTGCTGCGCCGCCGAGCACATGATGTGGCAGGCGCCGCAATTGCCGATGTCGGTCGTGACGTCCGCGCAGTACGTGCCGTCGCAGGCCACGGCGGGCGGGTTGCAGCTGACGCCGCCGCCGTCGGGCGCGGTCCCACCGTCCGGTGGCGGCATGCAGATGGCCGCCTGGCATGAGTACCCGCCGGGGCATGCCCTGAAGCAGCCGCCGCAGTTACCCGGATCGGAGAAGTTCGTGCAGTATCCCGGGCCGGCCGCGGGATAGCACGCCGAGTAACCCGCGGCGCAATTCACGGGTGGAAAGCCGCCGTCGGGGGGCGGCGCCGTGCCACCGTCTTGCGCCATGCAGCTTCCGTTCTGGCAGAACCAGCCGCCCGGGCACTGCAGGCCGCACATGCCGCAATTGGCGAAGTCGTTGACGACGTCGGCGCAATACATGCCCGCGGCGTTGGCGCACATCTTCATCGCGGGCCCGCACTGCAACGTGCCCGCGTCGGTCATCGCCGTCGTCACGCACGCGCCGTTGTTGCAACTCGTTCCCGACGCGCAAACGTTGCCGCACCGGCCGCAGTTCCCGCTGTCGAACGTCGGATTCGAGCAATATTGCTTCTGGCCCGACGGATCGGTGCAAACCACCGTGCCCGTTGGGCAGACGGGCGGCGGCGGCGCCGTCCCGCACGTGCCGCCAAAGCAGCTCTCGCCCGCGGCGCACATGTTCCCGCACGCGCCGCAGTTCCCTTGATCGTTGAGCAGGTTCGTGCAAAACGCCGCGCCGCCCGGACCCGTGCACGCCGCGAGGCCGGGATAGCTCCCGCCGCCGCCCTCACAGACGCCCGCCGAGCAGATGGCGTTCGTGGCGCAGACTTTCCCGCACGCGCCGCAGTTCGCGGCGTCGCGCGTGAGGTCGGTGCAGATCGTGCTACCACCCGCGCCGACGCAGGCCGTGCCCGGCGGGGCGCAGGTCAGGGCCGCGCAGATGCCGGCCGCGCACCGCGTGCCGCCGGGGCACATGCGCGCGCAGGCGCCGCAGTTGCTCGGGTCCGTGGTGAGGTCGACGCAATACACGCCGTTGCCCGTGGCGTTGGGACAGCTCGACTGGCCTTGCCCGCAGGCCGTGCCCGCGCCCGCGAGGAGGCAGGTGCCGTTCGCGCAATACTGACCGGCGGCGCAGGCGTGCCCGCAGGCGCCACAATCCGCCGTCCCGTAACTGAACGAAGCGCAATACATGCTGCCGCCCGCGCCCGTGCAGAGCCCGCCGCCGCCCGGACAGCTCGCGCTCGTCGTGTCGCCACCATCGGGGCTCGCGGCCGTGCCCGCGTCGGAGCCGCCCACGCAGACGCCGTTCATGCAGCCGGCGCCGTTCTGGCAGACATTGCCGCACGCGTTGCAATTGCGCGGGTCGTTCAGGAGGCTCGTGCAGAACGGCTTCTGTCCCGCCGGATCGAGGCACGTCGTCATGCCGGCGCCGCACGTCATGGCCGGGTAGTCCGTGCACACCCCGCCCTGGCAGTACTGGGTTGCCGCGCAGGCGTGGCCGCACGCGCCGCAGCTCGCGTGATCGTTCGAGAGATCGGTGCAGCTCGAGCCGCCCGTGGCGTTCTGACAGAGCCCCAGCATGCCGCCCGGACCGACGCCCCCGTCGAGCCCCGGACCAACGCCCCCGCCGGGCCCCGGACCAACGCCCCCGTCGGGCCCCGGACCAACGCCCCCGTCGGGCCCCGGACCAACGCCCCCGTCGCCGCCCGTGACGATGGGACACTTGCCCTGCTGGCACTGCGTGCCGGGCGCGCACACGAGGCCGCAGCCGCCGCAGTTCTTGCTGTCGCCGAGCAGGTCGAAGCCGTCGTCGACCTTGCCGTTGCAGTCGTTGTCGAGGCCGTCGCAGATCTCGGGCGACGGGAGCCGCGGCGGCACCATCTGCACGAGCCGCCCGCCCTGGCAGATCTCCAGCCCCGCCGCGCACACGCCCACGCCTATCGTGCCCGCCGGGCCCGGGTAATTGACGGCGCCCACGCCGTCGTCGACGGCGCCGTTGCAATCGTTGTCGACGCCGTCGCAGATCTCGATGCCGTTGTTGGTGAGCTTGCACTCGCAGCCGTTGGCGGCGTTCCGGTCGGTGTCGACGAAGCCCGCCGCGCAGACCGCGACGCACCCGCCCATGACGCAAGCGGCGACGCCGTTCGGTCGCGTCGGGCACGCGATGCCGCAGCCGCCGCAGCTCTGCGTGTCGCCCGACATGTCGAAGCCCGGGACATCGTCGATGCGGCCGTTGCAATCGTTGTCGAGGCCGTCGCAGACCTCGGGCTGCGGCGCACCCACGAGGCCGCGGCAGACGACGCCAACGAAGCTCGCGCTGCACGCCGTCTTCCCCTCGACCTGACAGGCGCCCACGCCGGCCGTACAGGCGGCGCCCACGCCGAAGCCCTCGTCGACCACGCCGTTGCAGTTGTTGTCGACGCCGTCGCAGCGCTCGGCCACCTGCGGGCCGATGGCCGGGTTGTTGTCGTCGCAGTCGCCCTCGGCGGGCGAGAACCGATCGCCGTCGGCGTCGCACTGATCGGTCGGGAGATCGCGGCCGTCGCAGTCCTGGTCCTTGCCGTCGCCGCAGATCTCCTTGGCGCCGGGGTGGACGGTCGGGTCGGCGTCGTCGCAATCGAAGCCCGCGGGGAAGCCGTCGTGGTCGGCGTCGATGGGCTGCGCCGCGAGCCTCGGCAGGACGAGGATCTTCACGGGCGCCCAGGGCCCGCGCGCGCCGTTCGCGTCGGTGGCCGTCACGTAGAAGACGTAGACGCCGTCCTGCGACGACGTGAACGTCGCCGACGCGCCCGACTTCATCAGCGTGAACGTGGGCGGCGTGGCCGGGTCGGGCTCGAAGTCGTAGGTGAGCGCGTCGCCGTCGGGATCGTCGGCTAGCGCCGCGAGCACGAGCGACACGGCGGCGCCCGCGTCGTGCGGGAGCGCTGCGCTGAGGGGCGACACCGACGGCGCGTCCGGCGGCCGATTGGCGGTCGCCGAGAGCACCGTGAGCGTCACGGACGCGGGAGGAGAATTCGCGCTGCCGTCGTTCGCGACGCACGTCACGACGTAGTCGCCCGGCGTCATCGACAAGAAGACGACGGCGCCACCGGCCTTCGCCGAGAGCGCGCTCGCGTCGGTGGCCGTCCACACGTACGTGAGCGCCGCCTGCTGGGCGTCCTTGCCGAAGGCCGTGAGTGTCACGGCCTCGCCCGCGCGTACGATGTTCGCGCTCGCGCTCACGGCCACGAAGGGCGGCGTGTTGGCGGCCGTGACCGACGGCGGATCGGCGATGACGTCCCAGGCGTAGATCGACGACGCCCCCGCGCGCGTGCCCGTCGCCGTGAGGTGGAAGAGGCCCGCCAGCGAAGGCGTGGCCATGGCGACGGCGCCGCCCATGGCCGTCACAACCGTCACCGACGGATCGCTCGCAGCCCACGTGAACGAGACGCCGTCCTGCGGCGACGAGATCTTGAAGGGCGCCCCGGCGCCCACGGCGACGTGCACGGGGCTGCCCGGAATGCCCACGAGGACGGGCGGCGGCGTGCCGGCCGGCTCGGGATCCCACGCGTCGGGCGCGCCGTCGCAGTCAGTATCGGGAACGCTGACGGCCGCGAGGCTCGTCACCGCCGCGTCCTCGGTGCCGAAGGCGTTGGCGCTCGCGGGCGGCGCGTGGCTGGCGTCGGCGGCCGGTACGAGATAGAGCGACACTTCGGCGTTCGCAACGGCGCCGCCCGTGAGATCGCCCAGCGCGCCGAAGACGAGATCGGCGCGAGCGCCGTTCATCCACGCGAGGAGCTCGGGATCGGTGGCGGCCAGGCCCTTCGCAGGCAGCGTGAGGAACGCGCCCGCGTGGCTGTCGCTCGTGACGCTGACGAGGAAGGTGCCGTCATCTTGCCGCGTGGCCGCCGCGAGCAGCCACCCGCTCTGCTCGCCCGTCGCGGCGGCCGCCCGCGCCTGCACGCGCGTGTAGACCTGAAGCGCCTGCCCCGCCGTCATGCTCGCGAGCACGTCCGCCACGGTGCCCGCCGCGCCCGCGTAGCCGTTGACCGCCGCAGCGGGAATGTCCGCGAAGCCGGCCGCGAGCGGCGCGCGCACGACGAGCGCGCCCGCGCAGGCGGGGCCGCCGAGGCCGAGCTTCAGATCGATGACGGGCACGTCGGGCGTCACGACGTAGGTCGAGAAGTGCTCGATCTCGGCGACGGCGACGCCGGCGGTCTTGTCGACGGAGAGGACGTGGACGCGCTTCCACTGGCCCGAGCGGTAGTCGTAGGTCTGCACGGTCAGGTTCGGCATCGTCATCAACCGCGGCGGGATGGGCAATTGCAGCCGCGCCGGCTTCTTGAAGGTCAACCCCGACGGGCCGACCTCGACCGGGTCGAGGTCCTGCGGCTTGACGCCGGCCACCTGCGCCGCGGGCGGCATCGGCGCGTGCTGCATCGACGAGATCGAGACCGCCACGGGCTGGCCCGGCGGCAACGCGCCCGGATCGACCTGCACGGCCGTGCCTTGCACGCTCGACAGCGGCGCGTCGACCGCGACCGTGCCGCCGTTCGGATCGCTCGGATCGACGTGCGCCGAGGCCTCGACGACCGAGCTCGCGGCCGTCACCTGGAACGTTTGCGTGACCGTGTGCCCGTTCATTGTGGCCGAGACCGTGAAGGCCTGGTCTCCGCCCTGGGTCGCGTCGGGCGTCCATGTCACCGTGCCGCCCTCGTCGATGCTCGCGCCGTGCGGACCCTGATTCATGGTCCATTCGGCCGCGCCCGGCTGCGAAAGCACCGCTTGGTAGCTCGTCTGGTTGCCGACTTGCGCGGCGTGCACGGGCGCCGAGACGATGTGAAGCGCCGCGCCCGATGTCGCCGTGACGGGCGACTTGCTCTTTCCGCACGTGAGCGCGCCGAGGACCATCAATGAGACGGGCAGAAGCCGAGCCCGAACGTCCGGACGAACATTGCCAACCATCAATCGCTCCAGTAAGGGGTGTCGAAGGGGCTAACCGCGCACTCGGACGTGGGTCGCGTTACAATTTCGGCCCCTCGAGACGCCTTCTTGAGCAATTCGGTCTCGTTCTTGCTCCCATCTGCCCGGCAACCCGGTGAACACATGAAGAAAAACGACCTTCTCGGCATTCTCGCGGCGGGTGGCCTGGCCCTCGTCCTTTCTTGCGATGGCAGCTCGTCCGCGACCTCGGCGGGTCTCGACGCCAACGATTGCCAGTACGGGACGTTCCGGCCGGCGGGTCTCGCCGAATGCGTCTTCCCGGCGACCGACGTGAACAATCAGCAGTTCGGCGTCTCCGACAATCGCTGCGCCTTCGGCCAACCCGCCGTCCCACCCCAGTGTGTCAGCGACGCCGGCGAGCGGGCTTACCTGTCGACGTCATCGAAATGCGCGACGGGTTACCGGTTCTTGCCTGGCGCGTGCAACCGCAACAACGTCAACACGGGCGCGGCGGGCGGCTTCTCGACGGGCATGGGCACGGGTGTGGCGTTCCCGGTCGGCGGCGAAGCGGGAACGACTGGCTTTGCGGGCGGTGAGATGGCCGGTCAGGGCGGCGACGCGGGCTTTTTTGGGACGGGCGCCGCCGGCAGCGACGTCGCGGGAGCCGGTGGCAGCATTGGAGGTACGAGCGGCGCCTCCGGGACCGGCGGCTCGGCCAACGCCGGCGGCGTCGACGCCAGCGACGGGTCAGCCGAGTGAGCTTCTAGTTTTCATTTGAGGCGCGACATCCGCGCCGTGGTCGCGTCAGAAACGCAGCGTCACGGGAAACCGGGCGCGCGCCCCTGACGCGCGAGGGCGAGAAAGGCGCCCAGGCGCGCGAGCAGATCGTCGAGCTGCGGCTCGGTGAGCGAGGCGCGGAGCTCGAAGCGCTGGTCGCTGGCGTGCGCCGTGACGCCGTCCAGGTACGGGCCGAGACCGAGCATGAGGATCTGCGCGTTGCGCTTGGCGTCGCGCAGCGTCTCCTGCATCTTCGCGACGAGCGCCTGCGCGTCGGCGGTCGTCGCGACGTCGCCCACGACGAGCGCGTCGAGCCCGCGCCCGAGATCGATGCCCACGACGAGGTTCATGAGCGAGGCGGCGCCGCGCAGCGCAGGCTCGCCGTGCAGGAGCGTGCGCCGCGTCTCGGCGGGAACGATCGCGGCCGCCCAGAGCGCGTGACCGGCGGCGCGCTCCGTCAGGCGCCCGAGATCGATGTTGGTCGCCGCGCTGTCGCCGGGGTGCGCGGTCTCGGCGAGGTCGGCCAGGCGCGGCGCCCAACCTCCGGCGCCCAGCACGAACGTCTTGTCGCCCACGAAGAAGCCGGCCACGTCGGGGTTGCTGCGCGCCGACCAGAGCGTGAGGCGGCCGTGCGGCGCGCTCACGAGGTCGTCGCCCTTCTTCTGGAGCTGGTCGCGAACGTACCCGACGAGACGCGCCTCAGAGAGGTGCTCGGCGCGCAACACGAGCGCGAGCTCGCCGCGCTGGCGCGCATCCTCGGGAAAGCCGACGAGGACGCTGTCGAGCTGCGTGAGCGGATCGAAGCCCGTGCGCCGCGCGAGCTCCTGCAGCTCGCGATCGCCGTCGGGATCCTGCTTGCCGAGAGCGGCGAGCTTGGCGGCCGCCGGGCTCGCCCTCAGCTTGGCGGCGTCGAGCGACACGACGACGCGCACGGGCTCGGGCAGGAGCGCCAGGCGACCCTGGACCGTGGCGGCGGGATCGGTGTTGTGCGCGCAGCCCTCGCGGCAAGCGCCCCCGAGGCCGAGCGCGAGGGCGACGACCGGGATGACTGGAAAGGCGACGCGCGTTCGCGCGATAGTGCGGGCGATGTCTTGGATACGCATGAGGTTCAAGGACCAGCCGGTCTGGGTGCGCGCCGACGACGCTGGGCACCCCGTCCTCGACGGCGAGGGCCGCGCTGAGATGAAGTACCGCGAAACCGACCCCAAGAGCTACCGCCCAGCGCTCGGGAACCTGATGCCCGACGGCGGATCGGGAAGCGGCGGCGC
>DATKFB010000607.1:0-5725 GCA_035544435.1 Polyangia bacterium | reverse complement strand
CGCCGTCGAGAGCGAGACCGACGCGCCCATGAGCCCGAGCACGATCCAGGTCTCGCCGACTTGCGAGAACCACCCCGCGACGTGCCAGCCGAAGGCGGACGAGAGCGCGCGCCGGCGTCCGAGGACGGCGGCCATCGCGTGGTCGAGCCGACCGAAGCTGCCCGCGACTTTGAGCCAGCGCGCGCGGGCCCCGGACCCCACGAAGAGCCGGCGGGCGAGGCGCGTCGTGCCGAAGCGAAGCAGTGAGTAAAGGACGACGGCCGTCGTGGCGGCGAGCAGCATGCCGAGGAGAGTCGCCCTCGTCGGTCCACGCACCGAGTGGTCCGCCGCGTGGCCGAGGGCCAGAAGGCCCGCCGTCGCGAAGACCACCTGCGTGAGCACGCCCGTCGCGAAGTCGGCGATCATCGACGCCGCGGCGTCCGCTCTCGGGACGCCGCTCACTGCCACGAGGCGGGCGCGCGCGACGTCGCCGCCCACTTGCCCCACGGGCAAGAGCGAGTTGATGGACTCGCCGATCCAGCGCAGACCGAGCAGCCGCGAGAACCCGGGGCGCCCGACGGCCGGGAGGAGGAGCTGCCAGCTGCGCGCGTTGAGCGCCAGAGGGACGAGCCGGTACGCACAGATGACGGCCACGGGGACGACGCCCAGCAGCCGAAGCGCCCGCATCAACACGACGCCCTCTGCGGGGAGGCCAGGTGTCGAGTTACGAACCAGCTCACGGCGCGATCGAGGGCCGGCTCGACGCGGCTCTGGGGCACGCCGAGCTCGCGCACGGCCTTCGCGGGGTCGAAGAACATCTTGCGCTTCGACATGCGTACGCCGTCGAGCGGAATGCGGGGTGACCGTCCGCGCAGCCTCGCGAGCGGCGCCTCGAGGTGGGCGAGCGTGAGAGGCACCCAGTGAGGCAGTCTCAGCCGCGGCGCCCGCCGACCCGCGAGGTCTCCGACGATCTCCAGCACCTGCAGGAGCGTCAGATTGACGTTGCCGAGGATATAGGTGGCGCCGACGCGCCCGCGCTCGGCCGCGAGCAGGTGCCCCTCGGCCACATCCCGCACGTCGATCAGGTTGAGCCCCGTGTCGACGTAGGCAGGCATGCGACCGTTCAGGAAGTCCACGATGACTTGGCCCGTGGGCGTCGGCTTCGCGTCGCCCTCGCCGACGGGCGTCGCGGGACTGACGATGACGACGGGCAACCCGCGCGCCGCCCAACCCTCGACGAGACGCTCGGCGAGGAGCTTGCTGCGCTTGTAAGGACCCACCATGTCGCGCAGCGAGCCGCGCGCGCTCTCGTCGACGGGCGCGCCGTCGCCCGCGGGCGCGAGCGTGGCCACAGAGCTCGTGTGAACGACGCGCGGCACGCCGAGTTCGAAGGCGGCCTGCAGGACGTTGTTCGTTCCCTCGACGTTGGTGCGATAGATCTCGTCGGGGTGTCGGGCGTAGAGGCGGTAGTCGGCGGCGCAGTGGAAGACAGCCTCCGCGCCCGCCATCGCGCGTCGCACCGAGCGCCCGTCGCGGACGTCACCCTGGAACAGCTGGACGCCCAGCGCCCGCAGCTCGCTCACGGGGCTCGTAGGCCGCACGAGGCACCGCACGTGCGCGCCGCGCTCCACGAGCAGCCGCGCAACGTGCGAGCCGACGAAGCCCGAGCCTCCGGTGATGAAAGCCTCCACGCGCCACGTCCCCTTAACCGAGCAGGCTCCAGGCCGCCATGCGCGCGAGATCGCGCGGGCTCCTGCGGAGCTCGCGCACGGCCGAAGCCTCGAATCCAGAATGCATAGCGCAGTTCTGGCAGCGCGCGTCCCGGCGCGACTCCCAGTAGTCCCAGTTCGTCTTCTCCCAGAACTGGGACCAATCGGCGGTGTAGCTCTCGCCTATGAGGTAGCAAGGCCCTTTCCAGCCGCGCGGCGTGAAGGTCACGGTGCTCCAGGGCGAGCAAGCGTAGTCGCGCTCGCCCGCGGCGAACTCGAGGTACATCGGCGTCGAGCTCAGGCGATACTCCTTGGAGAGCTCGAGGACGCGGCGGAACTTCTTCTGGATCTCCTGCCGCGTCAGGAAGATGTCGCTCTCGACGGACTCGTAGTGGTAGCCGGGCGAGATCAGCATGCCGTCCACGCGCATCCCGCTCATGAGGGCGCAGAGCTGCTCGATCTCCTCGATCGACGTGTCCTTGAAGACCGTCGTGTTTGTCATGACGTGGTAGCCGCGCGCCTTGGCAGCGCCGATCATTTCGATGGCCGTGTCGAAGACGCCGGGGCGCGCGCAGACCCGATCGTGCGTTTCGCGCATGCCATCGAGGTGCACGTTGATCGTGAGACGCTTGCGCGGCAGCACGCGCCCGAACACCTTTTTGTCGAGAAGCAGCGCGTTCGTGCACAAGTAGATGTGACGCTTGCGCGCGATGATGCCGTCGACGAGCGCCGGCAGCTCGGGGTAGAGGGTTGGCTCGCCGCCACAGATCGAGACCGAGGGCGCGCCGCAGTCATCGACCGCCTTGAGGCAGGCCTCGAGAGGCAGGCGGTCCACGAGCTTGCCCGTGTGCCGCTCGGTCGAGCAGCCGATGCAGGCCAGGTTACACGCATAGAGCGGCTCCAGCATGAGCACGAACGGATAGCGCTGCTCCCCGCGCCAGGAGCGCCTGATTTGATAAGTCACCATGTCAGTCGTCACGTGCAGAGGGAAACGCATGTTCTTCGCTCGCGCGGCACAACATGCGAGCGCGATGCGCCCTGGCAAGATGGGGCGATCCGCTGACGGGATCGGTCCCGACGCGGCCAAGGTCACGGGTTGTCTTGCGCGAACTCGAACCTAACGTGTCCGTCGAGGAATCGAGTCATGACTGAAATCGAAGATCTGTTGCAAAAGACCAGTCGAACCTTCGCGCTCACGATCCCGCTGCTGCCCGAGCCCACGCGTGGCGAGGTCGGGATCGCCTACCTCTTGTTTCGGATCATCGACACGTTCGAGGACGCTCCCTTCTGGGCGCCCGGCCGTCGCGTCGAGACACTGAAACGCTTCGTCGAGCTGCTTGAGCAGGAGCCGGCCGCCTCGGCGGCGCTCGTGGCCGAGTGCGTGCGCGAGCCTCCCGTCGCGCACACAGGCTACCTCGCGCTCCTCGCGAAGATGCCGCTCGTGCTGGAGGAATTCGCCGGCCTGCGCGCGCCTGCGCGCGGCACGATCCGACGACACGTCGGCCGGAGCGCCAACGGAATGGCCGGCTTCGTCCTGCGGTCCGATGATCGAGGACGACTGATCCTCGACACGCTCGACGACCTGCGCGAGTACTGTTACGCCGTCGCGGGAATCGTAGGCGAGATGCTCACGCAGCTCTACCTCATCAAGCGGCCCGAGCTCGAGAAGGTGGCAGGGAAGCTCGAGAGCCGCGCCGCTGCGTTCGGCGAGGGGCTCCAGCTCGTGAACATTTTGAAAGACGCCTACCGGGACGCCGAGGAGGGCCGGACGTACCTGCCCCGCACAGTGCCGCTCGGGGAGGTCTTCGCGCTGGCGCGACAGGATCTCGCGGCGGCGACCCGCTATGTGGAGATCCTGCGCGGGGCTGGCGCGGATCCGCGCATCGTGGCCTTCAACTCGTCGATCTCGAAGCTGGCCATCGCGAATCTGCAGATCCTGCAGACGCGCGGCACGGGGACCAAGCTGTCCCGCCTCGACGTCGCGCGCATTCAAGCCGAGGTCCTGCGCGACATGCACGAGCCCGCCGCGCCGCTCAACGAGCTCTCGACCGGAGAATGATCGCCCGGCCCGGGGGCCGGGTTCCCATCGCGATTTTCATGGCCGCGGGGCTGGGCGGGAGCTCTGGCCGTGCCGGCGCCCAAGCCCGTGACGCCGCGGCGCCGGTCGCGCAAGTCCGCGACGCCAAGGGGCAGGCGCACACGGATTTCTTCCCGCTGCCGCTCTACGCGACCGCCCCCACCGAGGGCAGCACCTTCGGCGCCTTGCCGGTGTTCTTGCGCGTGAACGCAGCGGGAGACACGACGTCGATCACGGCACCCAGCGTCACGTGGAACTCCGCGACCGGTGTGAACGGCACCTTTCGCTTCTACGACGTCGCGAGCCGCATGCGGTCGTGGTCGCTCATCGCCGCCGCGAGCACGCACGTCAACCGAACGTTGCGTTTCGAATACAAGGACGCCCCGACGGATCCCGGTCGCTTCACGCTCGAGATCCAGGCCGTCGCACGCCGGAGTCTCTTCTATCGGTATTTCGGCATGGGGCCCGACACGAGCTCCGCCGACCAATCCAGCTACACGCGCGAGCTCGCGCTGCTGAGCGTCCGCTCCGGGCTCATCGTGGTTCGGCACTTCGAGGCCGGCCTGCGCGGCGGGGTCCACTGGGATCGGCCCGAGCGGCACGCGATCTTCGGGCTGCCCGCGACACAGGACCGCTTCCCCGACGCGCCGGGCCTGGCGGGCGCCGCGCTCGCGACCGCCGAGCTCAGCCTGCGCTTCGACACGCGACCCGAGGGCGACTACGCGCGTCGGGGCCTCGCCTCCGAGCTGCACGTCGCGCGCCAGGTGGGCCTCGAACACTCCGACTCATTCTGGCAGGCGACCTGGCACACGCGCGAGCTCATCCCCGAGACGCGCTTCCTCACGGGCGCGGCGCGGCTCTACTGGACGGACGAGCTCGGCGGCCGCGACGTGCCGTTCTATTACCGCAGCGCGCTCGGGGGCGAGATCCTCTTTCGCGCGTTCGGCGACGATCGCTTCATCGATCGCGGAGCGTGGGAGGCGGAGGTCGAGCAACGTTTCCGGCTCTTCGAGACGCACTGGTTCCATACCACAGCGGAATGGCGCATCGATCCCTTCGTCGCCGTCGGTCAGGTCTATCCCCGTCTCGACACCATCGTCTCCCGCCCGCGCGCCGCGATCGGCGTCGGTTTCCGGGCCTACGTGCACCCGAACGTTCTCGGCCGCGTGGACGTGGCCTACGCGAGTGATGGGACCAATGTGTACGTCACGCTCGGCTACCCCTACTGACGCTCCACGGCCGCCCGTGGGGGGCGCCTTGTGGGAGGCGGTGCCAGTGACTCGCTATCTGGGCGAGGTCGGGATGCCGAAGTGCCGCACGCTTGGGCCACGAAAATCTGAAGAGAGGGCCCGGCGGGCGCTCCGGCGCCGCCTTCTGGTTTGCGTGGTCTCGACGTGCGCGGCTCTTTGCGCGCGACACGGCGAGGGCGCGCCGGCGCCCCCCGGCGGGGCGCCCTCCGACGCGCCACCCGCGACGTTCAAGCCGCCGCGTCTGCTTCACTTCGTCGAGGCCGTGCCCTCCGCGTCGCTCGGCGGCCGCGGCGAAGCGGAGGTGGTCTTGACGATCGACGTCGACGAGTCGGGAACCGTCAAATCCGTCGAGGTCGCTCGCCCGGCAGGCGGCGTCAACGGCGCCGAGCTCGACCGCGCGGCCGTCGCGGCGGCGCGCCAGTTCGTCTTCTCGCCGGGAGAGGCGGACGGCCACCCCGTGCCCGTGCGCATCACGTACAGCTATCGATTCGTCCTCAAACCCGCGGTCGCTCCGAATCCAGCGCCCGCTCCCTCCGAGGCGACGGTCCCTCTCGGGGGCCAGGTCCTGCGCCGAGGAGATCGGACGCCCGTGCCGGGCGTCGCGGTCATCGTCGCGCTCGGTCCCGGGCGCGAGCGGAGAGCTGTCACGGACACAGGCGGGCGGTTCACGTTCGAGGCCTTGCCGGTGGGCCAACACGCGCTCGCGGTGC
>DATKFB010000606.1:0-2374 GCA_035544435.1 Polyangia bacterium | reverse complement strand
GGATGCCACCGATCGAGAGGAAGAGGACGAGGACGAAGCCGAGGTCGACGTGGCGGGGGCCGGCACCGCCGGAAAGCGCAAGCGTGGCGACGACGAGCCGGCGAGCTTCCTCGCGATGTACTTCCGCGACATGGCGGAGCTCGACGTCTTGCGCCCCGAGCAGGAGTTCGAGACGGCGCGCAAGATCGAGGAGCTCGAGAACGATCTGTGGCGCACGATCCTGGCTTTCGCGCCCGGCGCCGACTGGATCATGAACCGCGTCGAGGCGGTCATGGAGAAGCCGCCCGTCGTCGAGATCAAGAGCTACCGCGTGGCCGCCGAGGGCGCGCGCAAGAAGGCGTCCATCCCGGCGCGCGGCCGCTTCGACAAGGCGGCCCAGCGCCTCGCGACGAGGCTGCGCGCGCTCGACATCGACCGCTTGTTCCTCGAGGCGGCCCTCGTCGAGATCCAGCGCGTGGGACGCGCCACGCGTGGCCTGCCCTTCGAGGGGACCGTCCCGTTCTCGACGTCGACGAAGGCCTTCGGCGAATACGTCAAGGTCGTGGGCCAGAAGGCCTTCCGGCTCAAGGTCGCGAAGAACGAGTTCGTGAAGGCGAACTTGCGTCTCGTCGTGTCGATCGCTCGCCGGTTCAATCACGGTCGGCTGCCGCTCGCAGACCTCATCCAGGAGGGAAACATCGGCCTCATGAAGGCCGTCGAGCGCTACGACTATCGCCGCGGCTTCCGCTTCTCGACGTACGCGAGCTGGTGGATCCGGCACGCCATCAGCCGCGCGCTCGCTGACAAGGGGCGCGCCGTGCGCTTGCCCGTGCACATGATCGACGCCTACCACCGCATCGCGAAGTCGACGCGCGAGCTGCAGTCGAAGCTCGAACGCCCGCCCACGACGCAGGAGGTCGCCGCCGCGACCGGCATCGAGGCGGAGAAGCTCGAGAAGATGAAGACGTTCCTCGCCGAGTCTCCGGTCTCGCTCGACCGCCCGATCTCCGACGAGGACGGCCGCAAGCTCATCGACGTGCTCGTCGATCCGAACGAGGGGCCCGCCGTGCCCGACCAGATGGAGCTCACCGAGACTCAGGACGAGATGATGAAGCTCCTCGCGGGCCTCAAGCCCATCGAGGCCGACATCCTGCGCAAGCGCTTCGGGCTCGCGACCGACCGGGAACGCACGCTCAAGGAGATCGGCGACGAGTACAGGCTGTCGCGCGAGCGCGTGCGCCAGCTGCAGGAGCAGGCGCTCGGCAAGATGCGCCGGGCTATGTCGAAGCGCGAAATCTCGTAATCTTCCCGCCAGTCTTGACCCCTGAGGAGGCGGGGGCTATCGTCGGCTCCTTCCATCGGAGGAAGCCCACGATGATGCGTGCCCTCGCCCTCGCTGTATGCCTTGGTCTCTGCGCGGTTCTCTCGGCCTGCCAGCAATCGGGCGGCCCCCTCAAGGTGGACAGCGTCGAGCCGCCCCAGGGCACGACGGCCGGCGGCGAGGAGATCACGATCCGCGGCGGCGGCTTCCAGCCGGGAAAGACGCAGGCGGAGGTGAAGTTCGGCCGCAAGAAGGCCGAGAGCGTCATCATCGCGTCGGCGACGAAGATCAGGGTCGTGACGCCGTCCAACGAGAAAGGCCCCGTCGACGTCCAGGTGATGTTCGACGACGGCGCGGCCTTCAAGATTCCGAACGCCTTCCACTACCTCGAGCCGGCCGAGGGCGCCAACGCCCGCCGCGCCTTCTTCGGCGGTCAGAAGGCGCCCGGCGCCAAGATCGAAGTCGACAAGAAGCAGTAGCGCTCAACGTCGGCGGCACGCAGTCAGCGTCAGCGGAACTCGACGCGGAAGAGCTGCTGGCCCATGAGGATGAAAGAGCCGTTCGGGATCGTTCGCTCGTGCCGCAGGCGCAGGAACGTGCCGTTCGACGAGCCGAGGTCTGACAGGATGACCTGACCTTCGAGGAGCGAGATGCGGGCGTGCGTGCCCGAGACGTAGCCGTCCTCGGGAAACAGGATGTCGCCGCGCTCGCGGCCGAGGACGATGGCGTCGCCGAAGAGCGGGAAAGCCGAGCCGTCGACGTCGCGGCCCACGATCACGGAGAGGCGGCCCCAGAAGCCCGGGTTCGGCGTGCCCATGATCTCGGTGCCATCCTCGAGCGGCTGCGGCGGCGAGATCACCTCGAAGCGGAGCAGCTCCTGGCCGAGCCGGAAGATGTCCCCGGATTCGAGCGCCTCGTCTCCGGTGATCTTGAGGAAGACGCCGTTGAGGCTGCGCAGGTCGCGCACCGTGAGACCGCCCGCCGTCGCGGTGAACTCGGCGTGTCTCGGCGACAGATAAGCGTCGGCTTCGAAGAGCGCGCCCTGGCCGCGCCCGATGAGCGTCTCGCCGTCGT
>DATKFB010000605.1:0-2301 GCA_035544435.1 Polyangia bacterium | reverse complement strand
CGCGCCTGCGCGCCGCGGGCGCGCACAAGCCCTCGGGCGGCAACGGCCACGACGCCGCGGCCGCGGCGACGTCGCGCGAGCTCGCGGCGGTCGAGGCGGGGCTGCGCGACGAGCTCGCCTCGCTCGCGCGCATCGAGCGGGCCCTCGCCGAGGAGATCGCGAGCGGCGCGCCCGCCGCGGGGCAACCGTCGCTCGATCACGAGCGGAGCGCGGACGCGATCCTCCTCCACACGACGCTCGCGAACTACCGGCGTCACGCCGCGCGCCTGCGCGACGAGCTCGAGGGCGTGCGGCGCCGTCTCGACGCGCTCTCCCCGTCGGAGATCTCGGGTTACCTCGAGGAGCTCGGCGAGGATCTGGCGGAGATGGAGGAGTGAGCCGCCCGCCTTCGCCGTCGGGCGGCCCCCTCGTGCGCGTCGCGATCGTCGGCCTCGGCGCCATCGGGCGCGAGGTGCTGAAGGCCGTGCAGGCGCGTCCGGGCCTGTCGCTCGTCGCGGTCGCCGACCCGGCGGCCGACCTCGTGGGCCGGGACGCGGGCGCGGTTGCGGGCGTCGGCCCCTGCGGCGTCACGATCGTCGCGAGCGCCGAGGAGGCCTTTGCGGGCGACGTCGACGTCGCCCTCGTGCTCACCGGCTCGGGCGTGGCCGACATCATGCCGATCGTCGAGGCGGCGTCGCTGCGCGGCGTGGACATCGTGTCGACGTGCGAGGATCTGTCGTACGCCGATCTCGCGACGCCCGAGCTCGCGCGCAAGCTGGACGCGCGGGCGCGCGCGGGCGGCATCACGGTACTCGGCACGGGCATCAACCCCGGCTTCGTCATGGATCGATTGCCGCTCACGCTCGCGGCGGCCTGCGTCCGCGTCGACGCCGTGCGCGTCGAGCGCGTCGTGGACGCGGCGAAGCGGCGCGGCCCTCTGCGCGCGAAGGTCGGCGCCGATCTGACGGTCGCGGAGTTCGAGGCGGGCGTCGCGGCACGGCGGCTCGGCCACCGAGGGCTGCCCGAGTCGTGTGCCCTCGTGGGCCTCGGTCTCGGCCTCGCGTTCGACGAGCTCAAGAACACGATCGAGCCCGTCGTCACGAGCGCGGCGAGTCCGCGCGCCGGGATCGCGACCGGCCGCGTGGCGGGCCTGCGCCAATCGGCCGTGGGCCTGCGCCGGGGCCGCGAGGTCGTGCGCCTCGATCTCGAGATGTCGGTGGCCGCGCCCGAGCCGCACGACCGCGTCGTCATCGAAGGCGATCCGCCGCTCGACGTCCTCGTGCGCGGCGGCACGCATGGGGATCGTGGCACGGTCGGCACGACGATTTCCGCCATTCCGGCGGTTGTCGTGGCGTCACCGGGACTTAAAACGATCCTCGACCTGCCCCTCGTCGGCTGAGCCGCTCGTCGGCTGAATAGAGGGGCCCTCCGGGACGTCGGTTGTCGGGCGCGCTTGCGGCCGGCAGCCGCATCGTGTTAGGGGGAGGCAGCCCGAACGTTAACCCTTGAAAGGGAGACAGCCATGCAAGCCATGAAGAGAATGATGATTCTGTCGGTGCTCGTCCTCGCGAGCGCCGCAGGTTGCGATCAATCGAAGCCCGAGCTCGACGCTACGAAGCAGCAGCTCACGGCCATGACGGCCGAGCGCGACGCGCTCAAGACCCAGCTCGACGCCGCCAAGCAGCAGGCGACGGCGCTGCAAGCCCAGCTGACCGATGTCCAGACCAAGCTCGCAGCCGCCACCGCGGCCGCCGCGGCTCCGGCACCAGCCGCCGAGCCAGAGAAGGCGCCCACCAAGAAGGGCAAGAAGCCCGCGAAGGCCGAAGCGGCCGCGCCGGCTCCCGAGGCAGCGCCTGCGGCCGCCACGGGCCCCGCCACCGAAACGCGCAAGGGTAGGGGCCACTTCTAGGAGAATGACTATGAAGAACATCACGAAGGGCGGGATCACGGTGGCGCTGCTCGCGGCCGCCCTCGCGGTCGGTTGCAGCAGCAGCAGCGGCGGCGCCGACGGGGCTGTGTCGGGGACCGCCGGCGCGGGGGGCGGCGCAGGGGCGACGCCGTTCGGATTTACCGAAGGGGACACCTGCTTCGACGTCGTGTCGATCCAGAACGTGAACGACGTCTGCGGGGCTCAGCCTGGAACCATCGTCGGGATGGCCCTGCCCGTGAATTACGTTGCCGCGACGGGCACCTTGACGGTCGGGACCAGCGGCTCGCTCGGCGCCGGTACGATTGCGTTCAACCAGGGCACGCTCACGCGCGCCAACGATCCGACGGATCCCACGATGACCGCGTGTATGTGGCACCAGACCGACATGTCCG
>DATKFB010000604.1:0-3442 GCA_035544435.1 Polyangia bacterium | reverse complement strand
GTGCAGGACAAGTTCCGCATCGACGAGCTCTACGCCGCCGTGTTCGTCCGCCCCATCAAGCTCATCGGCAAGGGCATCTTCATCTTCGTCGACCGCATCCTCATCGACCAGATCCTCGTCGAGGGGACGGCCGCGCTCACGGGCCTCTTCGCGCGTCTGGCGCGCTGGTTCCAGAACGGCGACGGCCAGGGCTACATGGCCTGGTTCGCCGTCGGCGTCGCCGTGCTCGTCGGCTTCGCGACGCAGCCCTCGCTCTCGGGTGACCTGCAGGTCAAGACGAACGGGCTCGACGTCGAGGTCGACGCGCGCCACGGCGCGGGCACCTCGCAGCGTCCGCTCGAGTACGAGTTCGACTTCGACGACGACGGCAAGCCCGAGGTCGTGGGCGCCTCGCCCGAGGCGCATCACACCTACGCGCGCCCCGGAAGCTACAAGCTGCGCATCACCGTGCGCAGCCCCGCCTGGGGCACGAAGCGGACGGAAGTCCAGCGGATCGAGGTGCGGTGATGTCCGGCGGCCTCGGCATTCTGGGTTGGGTCACGCTCCTGCCGCTCTTCGGCGCCGGCCTCGTCATGCTCGTGCCACGCGAGGAGGAGTCGATCCACCGTGGGCTGGGGCTGTTCACCTCGATCGTCACGTTTCTCGTCTCCCTGCTCATCCTCAACGACTTCGACTCGAGCCAAGCGGGCTTCCAGCTCGAGGTGAACAAGTCGTGGATCGAGCCCCTCGGCATCCGGTTCCACCTCGGCGTCGACGGCATCTCGCTTTGGCTCGTGCTGCTCACGACGTTCCTCGTGCCGCTCACGCTGCTGTCGCCGCAGGCCATCGGCATCCGCAACATCCGGGTCCGCGAGTTCACGATGGCGATGCTGGTGCTCGAGACGGGCATGCTGGGCGCCTTCGTCGCGCTCGACCTCTTCGTCTTCTACGTCTTCTGGGAGCTCATGCTCATCCCGATGTACTTCATCATCGGGATCTGGGGCGGCGAGCGGCGGCTCTACGCGGCCATCAAGTTCGTCATCTACACGCTCGTGGGCTCGCTGCTCATGCTCGTCGCGATCCTGTACCTCTACGTGCAATTCAAGGCCGCCACGGGGCACTTCAGCTTCGACTACACCGAGCTGTCGCACCTGACCTTGCCGTACGGGCCGCAGCTCCTGTGCTTCGGGGCCTTCGCGCTCGCCTTCGCCATCAAGGTGCCGATCTTCCCGCTGCACACCTGGTTGCCCGACGCGCACGTCGAGGCGCCCACGGGCGGCTCGGTCATCCTCGCGGGCGTGCTGCTCAAGTTCGGCACCTACGGGTTCCTGCGCTTCGCCCTGCCGATCTTCCCTCTCGCGGCGGCGGCCTGCGCGCCCCTCCTCGTGCTGCTCGCCGTCATCGGCATCGTCTACGGCGCGATCATGGCCTACGCGCAGGTCGACCCGAAGAAGGGCGACGCGAAGAAGCTCGTCGCCTACTCGTCCGTGTCGCACCTCGGGTTCGTCGTGCTCGGCATCATGACGATGACGGCGCCCGGCGTGCAGGGCGCGCTCTATCAGATGCTCGCGCATGGCATCTCGACCGGCGGGCTCTTCCTCGGCGTGGGCCTGCTCTACGACCGCCGCCACACGCGGAGGCTCGGCGACTTCGGCGGCCTGTGGGCCAAGACGCCAGTCTTCGCGGCCTGCTTCCTCGTGATCGTGCTCGCCTCGGTCGGCCTGCCGGGGCTGTGCGGCTTCATCGGCGAGTTCTTGATCCTCCTCGGGACGTTCACGGCCAACAAGGCCTGGAGCGCGACGCACATGACCGGCTTCTTCCCGTACCCGAAGTTCTTCGGCGCGATCTCGGCCACGGCCGTCATCCTCGCGGCGATGTACCTGCTGACGATGTACCAGAGGATCTTCTTCGGCCCGCTCGACAAGCCCGAGAACCGGGACCCGCACGTCCGCGACGTTCACGGCCGCGAGACGTGGGTCTTCGGCATCGTCGTCTTGGCCGCGCTCTACATGGGCGTCTTCCCGCAGACGTTTCTCTCGCGCTCCGAGAAGTCGGTCGAGGCGTTTATGAGCGGCTATCGCGACCGCCTCGAGGAGGCGCGCCGCTCGCCAGAGGCGCCCTCGCACGTCTATCCGACCTTGTCTGCATCGCCCACGCCGGCGGGCGAAGCGGCGCCCAAGCCCCCGGCGGGAGGCGCCCAGTGAACGCCGCCTTCGATTCGTCCCAGCTCTTCGCGTACGCGCCCATGCTGCTGCTCATCGCCATGGGGTGCGTGATCCTCATCGCCGAGACGTTCGCGCGCGCGTCGTCGCGCACGGGCCTCGCGTGGCTCGGCGTCGCGTCCTGCGTGGGCGCCATGGGCCTGCTCGTGGCGCAGTGGCCCGACGCCGCAACGCCCACGACCCACTTCCAGGGGATGCTCGTCGTCGACCGCATGGCGCTTTACCTCGACGGCGCCTTCCTCTCGGCGGCCGGGATCACGCTGCTGTTCGCGCCGCCCTACCTGCGCGAGCAGGGCTTCGAGTTCGGCGAGTTCTACGCGCTCGTGCTCTTCGCGGCGGCCGGCATGATGATGGTCGTGCACGCGACGAACTTCGTGTCGCTGCTCATCGGCATCGAGACGATGTCGCTCGCCGCCTACGCCCTCACGGGCTGCTGGCGGCGCAGCCTGCGCAGTTCGGAGGGCGCCATCAAGTACTTCCTCATGGGCGCCTTCGCGACGGGCTTCCTCGTCTACGGCATGGCCCTCGTCTACGGCACGACGGGCGGCGAGCTGTCGTACGCCGGGATCGCCGGCAAGGTCGGCACGGCCGCCAAGACGCCGCTCTTTTATCTCGGCGAGTACTTCATCCTCATTGCGCTCGCGTTCAAGGTCGCGGCCGTGCCCTTCCACATGTGGGCGCCTGACGCGTACGAGGGCGCGCCCACGCCCGTGACGGGCTTCATGGCCGCGGGCGTGAAGGCCGCCGCCTTCGGCGGCATAGTGCGCCTCCTCGGCGAGGCCTTCAGTAACCCGCTGCTCGTCTTCGACAACGCAGGGTGGGCCTCGATCCTTTCGGTGCTCGCGGCGGCGACGATGACGCTCGGCAACCTCGCGGCGCTGCGCCAGGAGAACGTCAAGCGCCTGCTCGCGTACTCGTCGATCGCGCACGCGGGCTATCTGCTCATCGGCGTCGTCGCGGCCGGCCTCGGCGTCGCGAGCGCGAAGCCGGCCGTGCTCTTCTACCTCGTGGGCTACACGTTCACGACGCTCGGCGCCTTCGGCGTCGTCGCCTGGATCGGGAACCGTCAGGACGAGCGCCTCCTCGTCGACGACTGGGCCGGTCTCGGCGCGTCGCGGCCCGCCGTGGCCCTCGCCATGACTCTCTTCCTCCTCTCCCTGGGCGGCGTTCCCCCCACGGGCGGCTTCTTCGGAAAGTTCTACATCTTCAAGGCCGCCATGGAGAGCCCGCAGCTCACCTGG
>DATKFB010000603.1:0-12684 GCA_035544435.1 Polyangia bacterium | reverse complement strand
TGAAAGCCGTACTCGACCGCGGGTACCGTGACCTTCGCGCTGCGGGTGCGCGGCGTTGCGGGGATGGGATTCATCGACTGCTGCCAGACAGTATGTGGCGCCGCGAGCACGCCAAACCATGAGGTAAGTTCGAGTCGAAGGCTCGGGAAAGACGATGGGTCGAGGGCGCGCCTTGCCGCGCCTCCCAAGAGCCGCTAGATCTTTATCCGGTGAACGCCGTCGAGACCCACGCGGGTGGTTGCCACTGCGGCGCCGTTCGTTTTCAGGCGCGCGTCGACCTGGAGCGTCCCGTCATCTCGTGCAACTGCTCGATGTGCGGACGCTCAGGCACCCTGCTGACGTTCATTCCTACGGCCGACTTCACCCTGCTCTCGGGCGAGACCGCCCTCACCGATTACAGGTTCAACAAGCACGTCATCCATCATAACTTTTGCAAGGTGTGCGGGAT
Source organism: Polyangia bacterium (assembly GCA_035544435.1). Classification (GTDB taxonomy): domain Bacteria; phylum Myxococcota_A; class Polyangia; order Fen-1088; family Fen-1088; genus DASZFV01. The sequence continues at coordinate 12,236 of DATKFB010000603.1, read as the reverse complement.
CAAGTCGTTCGCGCGCGGCAAGAACCGGCAGGGGGAGGACATGATCGCCATCAACGCGCGCTGTCTCGACGGCGTCGATGTTCAGAAGCTGAACGTCACTTTGTTCGACGGCAAAGATGGCCACTGATTCGCCGCTGGTTTCGGCTCCGTGGCGCCGTGCGGCGGCAGCGAGTAAACGACCCAAAACCAAGCGATTCTGGACGCCTGTTCGCGACCAGCAGCGCGTCTAACCAGGCAAGCGAGCCCCAAATGAGCACCAGATACTTTTCCGCGCTTTTCCTCATGGTCGTCGGGACGTGCGCGTCCGCCGTCGGTTGCGGCGGCAGCGCTTCGGGATCACCACCCCGCGACGGTGGCGCCGGCGCTTCACAGACGGGCGCGGCGGGAAGCGGAAGCGGCGGCGGGAACAACGCCACCGGCGGGAACGACGCCACCGGCGGCAATGCTGGAGGTGCGGGCGGCGCGCTCGTTGGCGCCGGTGGCTCGACGACTGGCGCCGGTGGCAGCGGCGGCACGATCCCGAGCGGCGTCGCGGGCAGCGCCGGCAGCAGCCCGGATGCGGGACGGACCGACGGCGGGGGCCAAGTCGACGCGGCGGGGACCGCGTGTGAAAAGGCCGCCGCCGGCGTCGACAAAACGTGCACGGCCGTCACCGATTGCATCGTCGTCACTCACCAGACGGACTACATGGGTCAGACGATGTTGCTGGGCATCCGCTCGTCCGAGATGGCGCACTTCGCCACCCTCGAGGCGGCCTGCCACGCCACGAAGAACAACTTCAAGACGCCGGCGGTCACCGCCGACGACGGCTCCTTGGTCGCCGCGACGGCCAAGACCGTGGCCTGCCAGGCCGGCCTTTGCACGACCTACTCCGCGGCCTGCATGCAACCCTGCGCGGCCGGCCACGTCTGCATAACGTGCGGGGCGACGTCGGTCTGCAGCCAACTCTGCGTGGCGAGCGCGTGCACGGAGGCGCCGCGCACTTCATGCCTGGGCGGCACCTCCACCGACGGAGGCGAAGGCGACTTCTGCTTCGACCCGAAGTTCGCGTCCGGGTTCATGAGCAGCTCCTGCCATCGATAGGCGTATCGCGTCCCGCCGGCTCTGCTGACGTCTTCGGACCAACGTCTGGCTCGGCTCGCTGATGACGAGCAGCACCACGTAACGCATCCACGGCTCGCCCGCGCGCCGGTAGTGCGATACGGCGATGCTCACGTTCAAGGTCGCCGCCTCGATCAGGTCGGCGGGCAGCTCGAGATCCTCGAGTTTGTCCGTATCGACCCACCACCCACGCACCTGATTCTGCACGACGGCGTTGGCCCCCGTGAGCGCGTCGTTCAGGGCATCCGTGGGATCGCGGCCCTCCGTCGCGATCCGGTGCGCCGCCGCGACGACGCTCGCGTCGCCGGCGGTGAACCGCGTGGGCACCGGCCGCTTCTGGCGCGCCCTCAGCGCGCCCAGCCGCTCGAAAACCTTATCGGCGTCGCCGGGCTTGTCACGCCCGTCGAATAGCGCGTAGGTCGCAAAGATGGCGCCCACGACGCCCGACTCACCGCTGCCGATGGCGACCGTTCCCACTGCGAGGCGCGCCACCTCGGAATCGAGGAGCGCCGAACGCCCGCTCGGGCGCTCGAGCACCGACGCGATCAAGCGCTCGACGTCGCCCGCGCCCTGCACGAGCCCCGACACGACGTCGCCGTAGCGCAGCGGCTCGCCGACGTCCCATCCGGCCCTCAACCCCAGCACGACCTTGTCGGCCACCAGCTCCGGCTCCGCCCCAAGCACCGAAGCGAAAAAGTGCGGCGCCAGGCGCGCCGCAGTCTGGCTCTCGCCCACGACGACGCGCAGGGCCCCGATCCCGGCCTGCGTGCGCACGCCGTTCACGCACGCTGCCAGCGCGCCCAGCAGATCTCCGCTTCCCGTGTTCGCGCACGCCGGATCGATCGCCGCGGGGCTCGTCGGCGCCCCGATCGCCGCGGCGCCCGCAGCCACCGGCGCCGCCGCGTCTCCCGCGGCGGCCGTCGCCGCGCTTCTTGTCAGCGCGACGCGCGTAAACGTGTCTCCGGGCACGCCTTGGGGCGAGATCTGCACGGAGATCACGACGTGCCCGACGACGCGTCCGGGCGGGTAGGCGCCGACCTCGATCCAGGCGCTTTGATCGCTCCGGTCCACGTCGCAGGTCAGCGCGAACCGCGGAAGCTTCACCATTGGATCAGCCACGCAGCGCCGAACGGAGAACCGCCCGACGTTCACGAGCCCCTGCACGCGATCAGCGGGCGTCAGCATCTGGCCCTGGATGACGACGCGGCCATCGGCGCCGGGAACGAGCGGAATCCGCTCGACCTGCGCGAGACGCTGGGCCACGACCCAGCACACGACCGCTCGCCCGCTCTTGCGGCCGGACCAGATGCCCGCGAGCTGCGGTCCGCCGCCGCCCTCGACGGCCTTGGCGAGATCCTCGCTCACGGCATCGGACCACTCGGCGAAGAGCCGCTCCTCGGGGACGGTGTCGGCAACGTCCCCGTATCGAAATCCCGTCGAGAGCTCGAAGTCGGAAACCCCACAGCGACTGCCGATGAACCGGTTGAGCGACTGCGACGGATTGGCGCGGTTGGCCACGAAGAAGAGCCCGACCTCGCGCGCCACGCAGTGTGCCGACTCGGAAGCGAACAAGAGGCCCGCACGCCGCTGGGCCGCGCTCGCCAGGAGGCCCTCCCACGGCGAGCTGGCCGTGTGCGGGACGACTTCGATGGCGTCGGGGAGCGGTCCCGTGAGCCGCCACGACTCGACGTCCGCGACGGAGCGGCCCTGGGGAGACGCGGCGACGGGCCGTTGAGCCAACTCAGCCAACTCGGTCGCGGAAGGGAACTGGGACGCCGTCGCGCAGCCGGCGCCTAAGCCCAGGACTGCTGCCACCAGAAGCGCTCCCCTGCCTTCGGACGATCCCATCTTGGCCCTCCAAGGTTTTCCCTGGTTCCGGAGTGGCGCCACGGAGCGTCGCGCGTGGCGCGCCGAGACGCCCCGCTCAGCTAATTCGTGACCGTGAGCGTCACACTGTTGCTCGTGACGCCGCCGCTCGCCGCCGAGATCAGGCTCGTGCTCGCGGCCACGCCCGTCGCGAGGCCCGTCGTGGAGATCGTCGCCGTGGCCGTCGTCTCCGACGTCCAGGTGGCGGTCGTCGAGATGTTCACCTTCGTGCCGTCGGTCATCGTCGCCGTCGCGGTGAACTGCTGCGTCTGGGTCTTGGCGATCGTCGCGATCAGGGGCGTCACTGCGATCGTCACCACGGCTGCCGGCGTCACCGTGAGGGTGATATGGCCCACGACCGCGTCGGTGCCGGTGCCGATGGTCGCAGTGATGTCCGACGTGCCGACGGCGACACCGAAGGCGTGGCCGTGCTGGTTGGGGGCGTTCGAGACCGTCGCCGTCGCGGCCGTCGCCGACATCCAGTTCACGGTCGCCGTGAGAACCTGCGTCGACCCGTCTGAGTAGGTGCCCGTCGCGACGAGGTTCAACGTCGCGCCCTTCGCGACGGACGCGGGCGCGGGCGTAATGGCGATCGACTTCAGCGTGGCGGGCGTGACCGTGAGGGCGACGGGCGTGCTCACAATCGTGCCCAAGGTCGCCGTGACGTTCGTCGTCCCCGTCATCGTGGCCGTCGTCGCGAGGCCGCTCGAGCCGGCGGCGTTCGAGACGGTCGCCACCGCCGCGACCGTCGAGGCCCACGTCACCGAGTCCGTGAGGTCCTGCGTCGTCGCCCCGTTCCCGGCGTCGAAGAAGCCCGTCGCCTTGAACTGCAGCGTCGTGCCCTTGGCGACCGAGGCCGTGGGGTTCGGCTGGATGAGGATCGCCACGAGCTGCGCGTCGTTCACCGTCATCGTCGTGCTGCCCGAGATCGTGGTCTGCGCGGTCGCGCCCTGCGACGCCGTGATCTTCGCCGTGCCCACCGCGACGGCCGTCACGAGGCCCGTGTTGTCGACCGTGGCCGTCGTCGCCGTGTCCGAGGCCCAGTCGACGTCGGCCGTGATGTCCTGCTGGGCGCCGTCGTCGAAGGTGCCCGTGGCGACGAACTGCAGCTTCGTCCCCTGGGCGATGGAGGGCGCCGCCGGCGTCACGGCGATCGACACGAGCTTGCCGTCGTTGACCGTCAGCATCGCGCTCCCGACGATCGCGCCGCTCGTGGCCGAGATCGAAGCCGACCCCGTTCCGACGGCGGTCGCGAGCCCGATCGTCCCGGTGGCGTTCGAGACGGTGGCCACCGTCGCCTTGTCGGACTTCCAGGTCGCCGTCCTCGTCAGGTCCTGGAGCGTCCCGTCCGTGAAGGTCCCGGTGGCCGTGAACTGCAGCGTCGTTCCCTTCTCGATGGTCATCGAGGTCGCCGCCGTCACGGAGATGGACTTCAAGACCGCGTCCGACACCGTGAGCGTGACCATCCCCGTGACGTTCTGGTTCGCCGCGACGGTGAACGTCGCCGTGATGAGGCTCGTCCCCTTCGTGAGGCCCGAGACCTTCCCGTTCGTGCCCGCCGAGTTCGAGATCGTCGCCACGGTCTGCGCCGCCGAGGACCAGGAGACGCTCGCCGAGAGGTCCTGCGTCGTCTGGTCCGAGAACGTCCCCGTCGCCGTGAGCAGCATCGTCGTCCCGAGCGCGAGCGAAGGCGCCGGGGGCGTGATGGCGATCGAAGTCAGGACGGCCTTCGTGACCGTGAGCGTCGCCGTGTCGCTGACGGTGCCCACCGCCGCCGTGATGACGCTCGTGCCCATGGCGATGCCCGTCGCGAGCCCCTTCGAGCCCGTGACGCTCGAGATCGTCGCCGTGGCGGCCGTCATCGACGACCAAGCCGCCGTCTCCGTGAGATCCTGCTTGCTCGCGTCCGTGAAGAAGCCGGTCGCGATGAACTGCTGCTTCGTGCCCGCCGCGATCGTGTGCGTCGCAGGCGTGACGACGATCGACACGAGCGTCTCGGCCGTCACCACGAGGGTCAGGTGGCCGGTCACGACGACGGCCGCCGCACCCGTGCCAATCGTCGAGGTCGCGGAGATGACCGACATGCCCACGGCCGCGCCCGTCGCGAGCCCCTTCGAGCCCGCGGCGTTCGACACCGTGACGGCCGCCATCGACGAGGACCACGTGACGTTCGTCGTGAGGTCCTGCGTCGTCGAGTCGGTGTAGGTCCCCGTGGCGACGAGCTGCACCTTCGTGTTCTTGGCGATCTTGGGCGTCGCCGACGGCGTGAGCAGGTCGGCCGTGACGGCGATCGACACGAGCGTCGCGTCCGTGACCGTGAGGGTCAACATGCCCGTGATCGTCGCGCCGCCGGCCGACACGAGCTTCGCGGAGATGACGGTCGTGCCCTGGGAGACGGCCGTCGCCGTGCCGATCGTGGCTCCGGTCGTCGAGATCGTCGCCGTCGCCGTCGTCGCCGAGGCCCAGGTGACCTGCGTGGTGAGGTCTTGCGTCGTGGCGTCGCCGAACGTCCCCGTGGCGACGAACTTGGCCGTCGTGCCCTTCGCGATCGAGGCCTTCGTCGTCGTGACGGCGATCGAGACCAGGTCGGCCATCTTCACGGTGAGCGTCGTCATCCCCGTGATCGCACCGCTCGTCGCCGTGATGACGGTCGTGCCCACGGACTTAGCCGTCGCCAGGCCCGCGGCCGAGATCGTCGCCGTTGCGGCGGTGGCCGAGGCCCACGTCACCATCGACGTCAGGTCCTGCGTCGTCATGACGTTGGTGGACGGCTCCTTGAACGTGCCCGTGGCCACGAAGGCCTGCGTCGTGCCCGTCGCGATCGTGGGAGTCCCCGGCGTGACCGCGATCGAGACCAGCGCCGCGACCGTCACCGTGAGCGTCGTGAAGCCGCTCGCGGGGCCGCTCGTCGCCGTGATGATCGACATGCCCCCGGCGACGCCGGTCGCGAGCCCCGTCGGCGAGACCGTGGCGGTCGCCGGCGCGCCCGAGGTCCAGGTCGCCGTCGCCGTGAGGTCCTTCGTCGTCCCGTCGTCGTAGGTGCCCGTCGCCGTGAGCTGCGTGGTCGTGCCGTTGGCGATCGTGGGATTCGTGGGCGTCACGGCGATCGAGAGGAGGACCGCGGGCGCGCTCACCATGAGCGTCGTCATGCCGCTCACGGCGCCGGCCGTCGCCGAGATGACGGTCGAGCCCTTCCCGACGCCGGTCGCGAGCCCGATCGACGAGACCTTGGCGACCGTGTCGGTGGACGAGGCCCAGGTCGCCGACGCCGAGAGATCCTTCGTCGTGCCGTCGTCGAAGGTGCCTGTCGCCGAGAATTGCATCGTGTCGCCGACGCCGATCGAGGGCGCGGCGGGCGTCACGGCGATCGACACGAGCGTGGCGACCTTCACGGACCCCGTCACGGTCAGCGTCGACGTCCCCGTGATGCCGCCGCTCACGGCCGAGATGACCGTCGTTCCCGCCGCCAGCGCCGAGGCGAGCCCGGTTGACGAGATCGTCGCCGTCGCCGGCGTCTCCGACTTCCAGGCCGCGGTCGCCGAAAGGTTCTGCGTCGTCTTGTCGCTGAAAGTGCCCGTCGCGACGAACTGAACCGTCGTGCCCGCCGCCGCGGACGGCCCGGAGGGCGTCACGGCGATCGAGACCAGCATCTTCGGCGTCGTCGCCTTGCTGCCGCCGCCGCATCCGGCGACCGAGGCAATCAGCGAGAGCGCGGCGAACGCCCGTACGAACATCCCGGTCGCGATCTTCATTTTCATGGGGGCTCCTAAGACGTGGGACGAAACGATTGTCGAAACGATCGAAAGCCGAACAGCCCGCGGGAGGACCGGGCGACGCCGTCCTCCCGGTGCACACCCGAGGCCACGCGGAACATACGCCAAAGGCGAGCGGAATCGAAGCGGCGAGCGCGCCGCGATCGCGACGCCCCTGTCACGGGGCCGCGAGCCCGTCGCCGGGCGTACGAAACCGTGCGGCATATTGTCGCAGGGCGCGCCCGCGCGCCGAGGCCGCCAGGGAGCCCTCTCAGGAGCAGGGCGACCGATTCAGGATCTTCGGCTCGCGGCCTGCCCTGGGTACACGGCGCCGAGCGGCGTCGCGCCGGCGGGCGCGGGGCGGCTCATGACCTCCGCGAACAGTGCGCTCACGCCGGCGGCCGCTGGCTCGTGGATGCGGAGCGACGTGAAGGCCGCCGCGAATCGCAGCAGCGCCGACGCCGCAAACACGACCTGCAAATTGAAGAAGGCGTGACCGGCGACCGTCACGCCGCTCGGCAGGAGGCCGGCCACGGCGCCGCCCGCCGCCGTCGCCACGCTGAACGCCACGCCGCTCGTGACCGCGAAGGCCGCCACGTAGTAGGAACGGCCGAGACGCGGCGTCACGCTGAGCGGCAGCGCGAAGGTCGCCAGGCTGTGCCCGCACCACAACGCGCCCGCCATGATCGCGTCCAGCGCCAGGGGCCAGAGGAAGCCCGGCGCCACGAACAACCAGATCACGGGAATGAAGCTGATCCCGAAGCTGCACGTGATCATGACCGGCCGCGCGCCCAGCCGATCGATGGCCCGCCCCCACAGCGGCGCCGCGAGCACGCGCGCGCCGGCCAGCGCCGTCCCGTGCAGCGCCACCAGCGTGAAGCCCATGTGCAAGTTCTTGAGCATGTGCAGCGAGAAGAAGCTCCCCGCGAGCCCCACGGCCAGGTTCCACGTCAGGAGATATCGCAGCAGACCGCGGACCGACGGGTCGCGAAAAGGGCGCAACCCCGAGCGCACGAAGGGCGGCGGCGCCGCGCGCAGGTGCGGCACCGGCTCGTGCTGTCGCATGAGCAAGGCCGTCGTGACGAGGCCGGCCACGGCGGCGGCCACCTGCAAGGCCGCCAGCACGGCGCCAGTCTGCCCGCGTGGCCGTGCCCAATCCAGCAGCAGCCCCGCCACGCCGGACGCAGCGGCGCCGCCCAAGGTGCAGAGCGCCGTGCGCCGGCCGAAGTAGCGCCCGCGCACGCGCCGCGGAACCAGGTCCCCCATCCAGGAAACCCAGGCGTTGTTGCCGAGGACGCCCAGCGCGGCGGCGACCGTCGCCACCACGAGCAGGAGCGCGCGCCCGGCGTCGACCGACAGGTGCAGAAGCGGCAGCACTGCCAGCGGCAAGGTGACGAGACGGCTCGCGCAGATGAGTGACACGGCGGCCCTGCGGTGGCCAAGCCGCGCCGTGCTCCACGCCGCGGGGAGCTGGAGCAGCTGCGCCATCTGAGGCAGCGCCACCACCACGCCCGTGAGCAGCGTGCTGGCGTGCAGATGGATGGCCCACCCCGTGAGCACGGCGCCGCCCGCGCAGGCGCCCACGATCTCCGCGAACAGCCCCTCGGCCGTGGAGGCGCGCAGTGACCGGCGCAAGCGCGAGCCTGAGATCGCGCGCGCCTCGGGCGCCAGCCCCGGGGCGCCCGCCAGTTGCGGCGCGGCCGCCGGCGACGTGCCGCCCGCCCGCCAGGGAGAGACACTTGCCGCCAGCGCCATCAGCGGCGACAAGAAACGCGTCGGCGCGAAACGATGAGACTGGGGACGGCGCAGCAACTGCGTGAAACTCCGGACGATCAACGGCTATGAATCGGCGGCCGGGCCCCCGCCCTTGAGCTTGCGCCCCGCGGCAAGGACGTTTGCACGCCCCGCCCGGCGCTGTACCGTTACGCATGGTTCCGGTAACGCCGTCGTGCCCCCTCATCATCGTCTTCGTGGCGCTGGCCCCGCTCGGCTGCGCGGGTGGCTCCGGCCAAACCAGCGAAGACGCCGCCGCTGACGCCGCCGCCGACGCCGCCGCTAACGCCACCGCTGACGCCGGTGACGACGCCGGCACGACCTGCCCGCGTGGCCCCGACCTCACGGCGGCGGCGCCCGCGTGCAACCGGGTGATGAACACGGCCCACGCCGTGCCGTTCACCGCCCGCATGGGCGCGCCCCCCGCGCCGATAGGCGGGCCCATCGCCGACGGCGTCTACGTCTCGACGGCGGCCGAGGGTTGGGGGGCCGTCGCGCCCACCGGCCGCCGCATCACCATTGTCGTGACGGGCAGCGCGACCCAGATGCTGTGGACCGGCGAGGTCCTCGACGCGAACGGCGCGGTGACGGTCTCGTTCGCCGCCAGCACCCACACCGCGGCCGCGGGCAATCAGCTCAGGTTCACCGTCGATTGTTCCTCGACCTCGCCGTCGCCGATTCCGCCGGCGCTGACGTATACGGCGACGTCAGAGCAGCTGTTCTTCTCGCTCACGACGGGCGCTGGCACCTCGATGACCACCTATACCCGCACCGGCTGTCCGTAGTGCAGAGGCCTCGCGATGACCATGACAGTCGCCATGGACGCCCGACGAGCCGCCCCGGGTCCGCGCGGCCATTTGCTGGTCGGTCAGCTGCCGGAGCTGCGGCGCGATCCGTTCACGTTTCTCGTGGGTCTCGCGCGCGAGCACGGCGACGTGGTGCGCTTTCGCGTTGGGCCCGCCACCGTGCACCTCGTGACGAATCCGGGCGGCGTGCAGCACGTGTTGCAGGACAACAACCGCAACTACGGCAAACAGACGCGCGGGTTCCAGAAGCTGCGGCTCGTCCTCGGACAAGGGCTCCTCACGAGCGAGGGTGATTTCTGGCGCCGCCAGCGGCGCATCGCCCAGCCGGGGTTTCACAAGGACAAGATCCGCAGGTTCGCCGACCAGATGACGCGCGCCACGGAGCGCATGCTGGAGCGCTGGACCGCGCGCGAGCCCGCGGCCGGCGGCGCGCCCATCGACGTCGCTCACGAGATGATGCTCCTCACGCTGAACATCGTCGGCGAGACGCTGCTCAGCCTCGATACGACCGAGGAGTCCGAGCGTGTGGGCGCCGCGGTGACGCTGACCCTCGAGCACATTCAGCGCCGCATGTTCGCGATGTTCCCAGTCGTCGACGACCTTCCGCTGCCCAGCAACCTGCGGTTTCGGCGCGCGGTTAGGTACATGGACCAGCTCGTCTTCAAGCTGATCGACGATCGGCGCGCGAGCGGCGTCGACCCGGGCGACCTGCTGTCCATGTTGATGCAGGCCCGCCACGACGAGAGCGGCGAGGGCATGTCGGCGCGCCAGCTTCGCGACGAGGTCATGACGATCTTCGCGGCCGGGCACGAGACCACGGCGAACGCGCTCGCCTGGACCTTCTATCTATTGTCACTCCACCCCGCGGTGGCCCGACGCCTGCGTGGCGAGCTGCTCGAGGTTCTCGCGGGCCGCGCGCCGCGCTACGACGACCTCGGTCGCCTGCCCTACACTGCCGCCGTGATCCAGGAGGCGCTGCGCCTCTATCCGCCGGCCTGGGTCATCTCGCGCAGCGCCATCGGCGACGACGTCGTGTGCGGATACCACGTCCCCGCGCGCTCGATCGTCGTGCTGAGCCCCTACATCACGCACCGCCGAGAGGCGAGCTGGCCGAACCCCGATGGGTTCGACCCCGAGCGATTCCTGGGCGAGCGCACCTCCGCCGCGCACCGCTTCGACTACTTCCCTTTCGGCGGGGGTCCGCGGCAATGCATCGGCAACGGCTTCGCGCTCATGGAGGCTGAGCTCGTGCTCGCGACCGTGGCCCAGCGCTTCGAGCTTCACCTCGTGCCCGGCCACGTCACGGTCGAGGAGCCGCTCGTCACCTTACGGCCGCGCGGCGGCATTCCGATGCGGCTCAAGCCCGTCGCGGCGGCGCCGCCTGCGGGAGGCTGAGAAGCTCGACGGACGACGCGCGAGCGCCAAGAGCAAGGCCACGCCCCCGAGGCCGGCACCCGTGCTCCCGGCCGGCCCGTCGAGGCCGCAGCCGCAGCCGCCGCCGCCCGCCGCCTGCGGCGCGGCGGTGCACGTCGCTGCGGGCCACAGGCCGAGCGCGACCTGGTTCTTGCAAATCGACTGGCAAGCCGCGCGCGCGCAGGGCGCGATCGAGCCAACCTGATCGAAGCGCATGAGCGGCGCGAAGGTGACGCCGAGGTCCGCCGAGACGCCGAGCGCGTAGCCGTCGGCGACGTCGTCGGCCGCGACGTAGATCTTGCCGTCGCGCTCCGCGAGCGCGCGCGCGTTGGGCGCGCCGCTCACGGGCTGCCAGGACGTGCCGTCGTCGAGCGAGCGCGCGAGCGAGGCACCGCTCGGGAGGCCTCCAGCGGCGACGAGCGGACCTTCGGCCGTCTGCACAAAGGCGGTCATGACCCCGCCGGGGAACATGAGCGGCACCGTGACGGCGCCGCTCGCGACGTCGAGCACGCCGAGACCGTTGCCGGCGACCATGCCGACGCGCAGAAAGACGCGACCCGGGTTGCCGCGATCGACGGCCACGAGCCCGAGCGAGCTCTGCGCGCCGAGGGTCGCCGACAGATCAATCGTGCTCCAGTGCGCGCCGCCGTCGCGCGTGACGGCGACGGCGGGCGCCGAGGTCGGGCCCGCGGCCAGCGTGATGTAGATCGTGCTCGCGTCCGTGCGTGACGCCTCGACGCCCGTCACGAGATCTCCGCTCGTCGCCACGTAGATCGCGGCGCCGAACGTCGTGCCGCCGTCGCTCGACTCGACGACCGTGTAGGTCTTCTGGGGGCCCACGCCGTTCGGGGACAAGACGGCGAGGACGCGCTGCCCGTCCTGCGCGAGCGGGAACGCGTCAACGACGCCGCCCGACGAGACGGCGCCACCCGCGAGGGTCCAGTCGCAGGCGTCGTCGTCGGAGAACACGAGGCGGTCGACCGAGAGCGCGTACAGGCGATGGGCCGGCGGGGCGCTCGCGCTGTAGAGCCTGCTGCAGCTCGTGAGCGGCCCCTCGCACACCCAGCTCCAGGTGCCACCGTCGTTGTCCGACGAGATGAAGCCGAAGTTCGTCGCGAGCGCGATGCGGTGCGGACGATCGGCGGGGACGACGATCGTGAGCGAGTCGGGGAAGGCGCCGTCGGCCCGGGCCGCGCGCGCCCCCGCGAAGACGACGATGAGCGTCCCGAACGCCAGAGCACCGACCCGGCGGTGAGCATGCATTTCGTCACTCCGAAGCTGAGTCTGCCGCTGCCAGCCTCGCGGAGGACCACCGCGCTGTCAACCGGCGGCGGCCGTGAGCCGCGAACGAAGAAGACGAAGCGCCTCGCTTGACCCCTCTCTCTCGGCGGGTCTAGGTTGCGGTCCCGATGGGCATGCTCTCGCGTCGCGAATTCATGGCGGCGGCGATGAGCGCCTGTGCGGCGACCGAGCTTCGATGCGCGTCGCCGAAGCGAGCGCCGACCGTTTCGGGAGGCGCGGAGGC
>DATKFB010000602.1:0-2124 GCA_035544435.1 Polyangia bacterium | reverse complement strand
TCTCGGCGCCCTGCATGAGCAGCAGCCACGCCGGATCGTCAGTGCGCTTCTCGTCACCCACGCGCAGGATCTCGAGCTGGAAGATCTCGTTGTTCTCGCGCGCCGAGTAAGCGCGCCACTCGAGCGTCTCCGTCATCCCCTCGGCGTCGAGCGGCTCGAGACCAGCCCGGAGCGCCGCGGCGATCTCGCGCGCCTCGCGCGACAGATCGGCCTCGAGATCGGCGCGCCGCACCTGCAACGCGCCGAGCCCCGATGCCGCGAGCACGACCGCGACGAGCACGGTCGTCACGACGGTCACGCGCGTCCCGAGCCTCATCGGCGTCAATTATACGTCGGCGGCGACCGGCGCGGCCCGCGCGGGGGCCGCGTGGTATACGATCGCTTCGATGGCCATCTCGCCCGACGACATCCGCGCGCTCATCCGCGCCGCGCTGCCCGACGCCGATGTCGCCGTCACCGACACGACGGGCGGCGGCGACCACTACTCCGCGACGGTCATCTCGGCGGCCTTCGTTGGGAAGGGCCCCGTCGACCGGCACCGTCTCGTCTACGCCGCGCTCGGTGACGCCATGCGCGGCCCCATCCACGCCCTCGCGCTCGTGACCGAGACGCCCGAGGAATACCAACGCAAATAGCCAATAGGGACGTTAGGAGAAAATCGTGAGCCCAGAGCTGCGCCAGCGCATCGCCGACACCATCGCCAAGGACCGCGTCATGCTCTTCATGAAGGGCAATCCGCAAATGCCCCAGTGCGGCTTCTCGGCCGCCGTCGTGGGCATGCTCAAGGAGACGGGCGCGACCTATGGCTCTTACAACATCCTCGCCGACCCCGAGCTGCGCGAGGGCCTGAAGGAGTACTCGAGCTGGCCGACGTTCCCGCAGCTCTACGTCGACGGCAAGCTCATCGGCGGCGCCGACATCGTGCGCGACCTGCACGCCAAGGGCGAGCTCGTGAAGCTCGTCGCGAAGTAGGCGCTAAGGCGGCGTCATCCGACGGCCCGCAGCGCGCCGGACGAGCCGCCGGAGCGCGAACGTCACCCCGAGCGCGGCGGCGACGCCCAGGAGGCGCGCGGCGAGCGCCGGGGACGGCGGCCACAGCTCCGCGAGCTGCACGGCGAGCGCGATGCCGACGCCCGCGGGCGCGACGACGAGCAGCCTCGCCCAGTCGGGCGCGCCCTTTCTGTAAAAGAGGACGTACGCCACGGCGAGCGCCGCGAAGGCCCACAGCTTGACGCGAATGGCGTCGTCATCGGGCGTGCCCTTCTGCATGGCGAGGGGCGGCCACTGCGTCGGGCACTCGCGCCACGCGCTGAGCTCGCTGACGGACCAGCGGCCGTCGCCGCCCGCGGCAGACAGGCGCAGGTAGCGCCCCGCGCCGCGCAGACCCCGGCCTGCGCGCAGCTGCTGCCCCGCGTCCTCGTCGGGCGGCGCCGACCACAGCGGCGCGAACGTCCGCCCGTCCGACGAGACCGAGAGCGTGTACGTGTCGTCGCCGTCGGCGTCGACGAGCGCGCAGCGGATGGGCGTCTCGGCGCCGAGATCCCACCTCACGAAGGACTGCGGCGAGGCGAAGACGGCCGTCAGGTCGGTGCGCCACGGGTCGCCGGGCGACGCCGCGATTCCGTCGGTGAGGCGCCCGACGTGCGAGACGCCGCGCGAATCGCCCGGGAGCTTGCCGCGCAGGATCCCGGCCTCGGGACCGACGCCCCCGCTCAGGTTGGTCGCGAGGCGATCGCACGCGGCCAGGGCCGCGAGCCCGCAGGTGAGCACGGCGAGCCGCGCCGCCGGCGAACGGCCCATCATGGCGCCCCGGGGGCGGGGACCGGGCCGAGCGCCTCGACGAGCGCGTTCACGAGTCGGCGCATGACGAAGCTCTTTTCGGGCATGACGTCGACGCGCACGCGGCGAGCGGCGAGCGCCTCGAGGACGATGGGACCGATCGCGGCCACGCGGACCCGCGCGAGCCCCGCCGCGAGGCGCTCCTCGGCGCCCGCCTCGCGCGCGACCTGCCACAGGCGATCGACCTGCGAGGCGCTCGTGAACGCGATGACGTCGACGCTGCCGTCGGCGAGCGACGCGATGAGCGCCTCGACGCGGCCCGTGTCGCTCGCCGAGGCGTAGACG
>DATKFB010000601.1:0-3050 GCA_035544435.1 Polyangia bacterium | reverse complement strand
CCAACGACGGCGTCGAGCTGGCGCAGGGCCGCCTCACGGACATCGTCGAGGGCGTGGCGCGCTTGCGGCGCGCCGGGCGCGAGGTCGTCATGGTGTCGAGCGGCGCCGTCACGATGGGCGCGCGCGCCCTCGGCCTCACCGAGCAACCGCGCTCGCTCGGGCTGCGCCAGGCCTGCGCGGCGGTCGGGCAGAGCCACCTCATGGGCGTCTACACCCAAGCCTTCGCGGCGCTCGGCCTCACGGCGGCGCAGGTGCTGCTCACCGAGGAGGATCTGGCCGATCGCGATCGCGCATTGTGCGTGCGCACGACGCTCATGCGCCTGCTCGAGCTCGGCGCCATCCCCGTGCTAAACGAGAACGACAGCGTGAGCGTCCGCGAGCTCATCGTGTACCGAAGGACCCTGAACCCGGCCGCGGCCGGACCGGTCTCGGCGGCGCGCGCCGGCGCGGTCCGCACGGGGTTCGGCGACAACGACGGGCTCTCGGCGCGCGTCGCCGTCAGCCTCGACGCCGACCTGCTCGTGATGCTCACGAACGTCGCGGGGCTCTTCACGGCGAATCCAAGGGATGACCCATCTGCAACACGAGTCGCCGAGCTCGAGAACATGCAGAGCCTGAACGCGGCTCGAACAGCGCTCGCGGTAGGTGGAGTTTCGATGGGCGGCAGCGGCGGCATGGCGAGCAAGCTCGAGGCGGCCGCGCTCGCGACGGGTGAGGGGACGACGGTGCTCATCGCGGGCGGCGCCGAGCCGCGCGTGCTCGAGCGCGCCCTCGCGGGCGAGGATCTGGGCACGCTCATTCCGGCGCCCGAGCGGCGGCGTGCGCGCATCCGCCACATCGCCGTGGGTGCCCGCCACCGCGGCGCGCTCGTCGTCAACGAGGGGGCGCTGCGCGCGCTCACGAGCTCGAAGGCGTCGCTCTTGCCCATCGGCGTCGTCTCCGTCGACGGCAACTTCGAGCAGGGCGACGTCGTCGAGGTGCGCGACGGCAGCGGCCGCGTGCACGGCCGCGGCGTCGTGAACTACCCGGCCGAGGCCTGCCGCAAGCTCGCGGGGCGGCACAGCGACGACATCGACGCCGTGCTCGGGTGGCGCGGCTACGACGCGCTCATCACGCGCGACAACCTGGTCATGGGAGCGGTGTAATGACGACCAACACGACGGCCATACGGGACACGGCGCGCGCCGCGCGCGCCGCAGGCGGCAAGCTCGCGCGCCTCACGGCCGAGGGGCGCGCGGCCTTGCTCCTCGACCTCGCGTCGGGCCTGCGCGAGGCGACGGCGCGCGCCGCGATCCTCGCGGCCAACGCCGAGGACGTCGCCGCCGCGAAGGCCGACGGCGTCGCGCCCGCGCTCACCAAGCGGCTCGGCATCGACGGCAAGAAGCTCGACGGCCTCGTCGACGGCCTCCAGCAGCTCGCCGCCATGCCCGATCTCGTGGGGCGCGCCACGCTGCGCCGTGAGCTCGACGACGGCCTCGTGCTCGAGCGCGTGTCCTGCCCGCTCGGCCTGCTGGGCGTCGTGTTCGAGTCGCGCCCCGACGCGCTCGTGCAGATCGTGGGCCTGGCCTGGAAGAGCGGCAACGCCGTCCTGCTCAAGGGCGGGCGCGAGGCCACGAAGACGAACCAGGCCCTCATCGCGATTGTCCACGGCGTGCTGGGCAAGCACGGCATCGACGCGCGCGCCGCCGTCCTGCTCGCGGGTCGCGAGGAGGTCGCGGCCGTGCTCGGGCTGCACGGGACGGTCGACCTCGTCGTCGCCCGCGGCTCGTCGGAGTTCGTGCGCTACATCCAGAGCAACACGCGCATTCCCGTCATGGGCCACGCGGCGGGCGTGTGTCACGTCTACCTGCACCGCGCCGCCGACCCGGGCATGGCGGCGCGCGTGGTCGTCGACGCCAAGACGACCTACCCGGCGGCTTGCAACGCCGCCGAGGCGCTCCTGTGGGACGCCGAGGCCGGCGCCGCTCTCGACGCGTGCGTCGAGGCGCTCGCCGCCGCGGGCGTCGAGCTGCGCGCCTGCGAGGAGACGCGGCGGCGTCACCCGAAGCTTGCCGCCGCGAAGGACGCGGACTTCGGCTTCGAGTTCGGCGCGCCCGTCATCGCCATCAAGCAGGTGCGCGACCTCGACGCGGCCCTGGCCTTCATCGACGCGCACGGCTCGCGTCACACGGAGGCCATCATCACGAAGGACGAGGCCGCCGCCGAGCGGTTCCTCGCTGAGGTCGACGCCGCCGGCGTCTACCACAACGCCAGCACGCGCTTCGCCGACGGCTACCGCTACGGCCTCGGCGCCGAGGTCGGCATCAGCACCGACAAGCTCCACGCCCGCGGCCCCGTGGGCGTCGACGGCCTGCTGACTTACCGCTGGCTCCTGCGCGGCCACGGCCAGCTCACCGCCGACTACGGCCCCGGCGGCAAGCCGTTCAAGTTCCGGGATCTGTAGGGCGCGGCTCAGGGGGCAGGTGAATGCCGCACTCTTTGTTTTCGGGATCCTCCCACCACCAGCGGCCGGCGCGCGGGTGCTCGCCCGGCTTTATGGCGCGCGTGCAGGGCGCGCAGCCGATCGACGGGTAGCCCTTGTCGTGGAGCGGGTGCACGGGCACGCCGTTCGCCTTGGCGTAGGCGCGGACCTGCTCCATCGTCCAGCTGATGAGCGGGTTGAGCTTCGTCATGCCGCCGTGCGCGGCGTCGAGCTCGACCTCGGCGCCGTCGATGCGCGTGATGGACTGCTCGCGGCGCAGGCCTGTGAACCAGGCGTCGAGCTCGGCGAGGGCGCGGCCGAGCGGCTCGACCTTGCGGATGCCGCAGCACTCGTGCCGGTTGTCGAGCGAGTCGCGGAAGCTGTAGAGGCCCTTGGCGCGGATGAGCGTCTCGACGGCCTCGCGCTGCGGGAACATCCACTGGATCTCGAGGTCGTACTTCATGCGCACGCGCTCGGCCGTGAGGTACGTCTCGTCGTGCAGGCGCCCCGTATCGAGCGCGAAGACGCGCGCCCGGGCGCTCGTCTTGGCCGCCGCCTTGTGCACGAGGTCGATGACGACGCAGTCCTC
>DATKFB010000600.1:0-8240 GCA_035544435.1 Polyangia bacterium | reverse complement strand
CTGGGTGCTGGCGCGCTATCGCTTTTTCGGCCGCTCGATCGTCGACGCCATGGTCGACCTGCCGTTCGCGCTCCCGACGGCCGTCGCGGGCATCGCGCTCACGACGCTGTATTCCGAGAGCGGATGGCTGGGGCGCTTTCTCGAGCCGCACGGCCTCAAGGTGGCCTTCGCGCCCGCCGGCATCGTCGTGGCCATGATCTTCGTGGGCCTGCCGTTCGTCGTGCGCACCGTGCAGCCCGTGCTGCTCGACCTCGACGCGCACATGGAGGAGGCCGCGGCGACGCTGGGTGCCTCGCGGCTGCACACGCTGCGTACCGTGATCCTGCCGGCCGTCACGCCCGCGGCCTCGACCGGCTTCGCCCTCGCCTTCGCGCGCGCTGTGGGCGAGTATGGCTCGGTCGTCTTCATCTCCGGCAATATGCCGCTCAAGACGGAGATCGTGCCGCTGCTCATCGTCACGAAGCTCGAGCAGTTCGACTACGCGGGCGCGACGGCCATCGCGCTCGTCATGCTGCTGGCCTCGTTCGCGCTGCTCTTCGTCATCAACGCCCTGCAGGGCCGGATCAAGCGATGAAGGACCCCGCGCCGCTGCGCTGGCTACTCATCGCGCTCGCGCTCGCGTTCCTCGCGCTGTTCGTGGGGCTGCCCGTCGTCACGGTCTTCGTCGAGGCCTTCCGCAACGGCGCGGACGCCTACTGGGACGCCATCAAGGAGCCCGACACGCTGTCGGCCATCAAGCTAACTCTGCTCACGGCCGGGATCGCCGTGCCGCTCAACGTCGTCTTCGGCGTGGCCGCCGCGTGGCTCATCTCGAAGTACCGGTTCCCCGGCAAGAGCGCCTTGCTGACACTCATCGACCTGCCCTTCTCGGTGTCGCCGGTCATCGCGGGCCTCGTCTTCGTCCTCCTGCTGGGCGCGCGCGGCATGTTCGGGCCCTGGCTCGAGGCGCACGATCTCCACGTCATCTTCGCGCCCCCCGGCATCGTCCTCGCGACGATCTTCATCACCTTCCCGTTCGTCACGCGCGAGGTGCTGCCCATCATGCAAGAGCTCGGCAGCGACGAGGAGGAGCAAGCGTTGACGCTGGGCGCGCGCGGCTGGCAGATCCTGATGCGCGTGACGCTGCCCAAGGTGCGCTGGGGCATCCTCTACGGCGTCATCCTTTGCAACGCGAGGGCCATGGGCGAGTTCGGCGCCGTGTCCGTCGTCTCGGGCCACGTGCGCGGCGAGACCAACACGATCCCTCTGCAGGTGGAGATCCTCTACAACGAGTACAATCTGTCGGGCGCCTTCGCCGTCGCGTCCATCCTCACGATCCTCGCCCTCGTGACGCTCGTCGCGAAGAAGCTCATCGAGCTGCGCATTCGCACCCACCGACCATGAAGCAGAAGGACAAGCCAGCCGCCCGCGCGAACGTTCACGCCGGTGTCCAGGCGACGATCGGCCGCACGCCGCTCGTCGAGCTCGTCCGCATCGGCGCCGGGACGGGCGTCCGCCTGCTCGCGAAGCTCGAGTCGCGCAACCCAGGCGGCAGCGTCAAGGACCGGATCGCCGCTGCGATGATCGCCGACGCCGAGCGCCGCGGCGTGCTGCGGCCCGGGGGGGCCATCGTCGAGGCGACGAGCGGCAACACGGGCATCGCGCTGGCCTTCGTGGCGGCCACGAAGGGATATGCGCTGCACGTCACGATGCCCGAGCGCATGTCGCGCGAGCGGCTCGCGTTGCTGCGCTATCTCGGGGCGCACGTCACGCTCACGCCGGGCACGCTCATGCGAGAGGCCGTCGAGAAGGCCGAGGCGCTGCGGCGCTCGATCCCGGGCGCGGTCGGGCTCGACCAGTTCAAGAACCCGGCGAACCCGGAGGCCCACCGGCGCGCGACGGCCCCCGAGATCTGGGACGACACCGGCGGCGCCGTCGACGTCTTCGTCGCGGGCGTCGGCACGGGCGGCACGATCACGGGCGTCGGCGAGGTGCTCAAGGCGTGGAAGCCCGGCGTGCGCATCGTCGCCGTCGAGCCGGCCAACGCCGCTGTGCTCACGGGCCGCCGGCCCAGCAACCACATGATCCAAGGCATCGGCGCCGGGTTCGTGCCGCCGCTCCTCAACCGGGCCGTCGTCGACGAGGTGATCGCCGTGGGGGACGACGAGGCCTTCGCCCACGCGCGCCGCCTCGCGCGCGAGGAGGGCATCCTCGCGGGGATCTCCTCTGGCGCGACGCTCGCGGCGGCGCTCCGCCTCGCCACGCGCCCGGCCCTGGCCGGCCAGACCATCGTCTTCATGATCTGCGACAGCGGCGAGCGCTATACGAACGGTCCGCTCGTCGCCGAGCTCGTCGGACCCGCCGAACCGGGTTCCTAGGCGCGCGTCCCCTCGCGGCCCGCGCGCAGCGCGCGCGGCAGCGCCGGCAGGAAAGCCAGGACCGCCAGCGTCGACAGCGCGTCGACCCAGACGAGCTGCTTGAAGGTCAGGTGGACCTGTCCGTAGAGGTACGAACCGACGACGTCCGAGACGCCGTAGGTCGCGAGCGTCTGCATGCCGAGCACGAGCGCGTACCCGAAGCTCTCGCTACCTCGGGGCGCGGCGCGCGCCGCGAGATCGTAGAAGGGCATGACGGCGAGCGTGCCCAGAGTCGCCGAGAGCAGGTGGATCGCGACGGCGGCCGCGCGCGAGTCGTAGGCCAGGAAGGACAGCGTGCTTGCGGCCGACAGGACGATGCCCGCCGCGAGCGAGACGCCGAGCGGCACGAAGCGGCAAACGCCGCCGTAGACGAGCGCGCCGAGGATCACGCCCGCGCCTGCCCAGGTCTGCAAGAGGCCCATGAAGAGCGGATCGAAGTGCAGGACGTCCTGCTGATAATAAAGCAGCGGCGTCTGCAGCCCGGGCGCGACGTACACGAGGAACACGAGCGCCGCCGCCATGAGCGTCGGTCGGGAACGCAGCGTCGTAACGAGGTGGCGGCGCACCGCCGCCCGCTCCACGGCCGCGCCGCGCGGAGCGCCGACGGCGGCTGGCGCGCGCCAGAGCGTCGCGACGACCGGCACGAGCGAGCCGACGATGAGCGCGCCGAGCCCCACGGTCCATCCGAAGGCGCGGCCCGCGAGCCAGCCGCCCACGGGCCCCGCGACGAGGTTGATGCCGCCCACGAGGGTTTGCCGAAGAGCGCTCAGGCGTCCAGTGGCGGCGTGCCGCTGGCCGAGCTCGACGAGCAGACCGCCGACGTTCGTGCTCACGAAGGCGAGCGCTGCGTTGACGGCGAAGGCGACGGCGAGCAACGGCGCGTACGCGCGCGGCACGAGCGCGAAGGCCAGCCACGCGAGGCTCGCGGCGAGGCTCGCCAGCAGCAGGTAGGCGCGCCGCCGCGCGCCGCCGAGGAGCGTGGCGTCGACGAGCAAGCCGATGACGGGCTTGAGGTACCAGGGAATCGTCGCGACGGCCCAGAAGGCCGCCAGCTCTTGTGGCGGCAATCCGAGATCGTTCTTGAGCGAAAGGCCGAGCGGCAGGCGCGCGAGCAGCTGAGGCCAGCCGAGGTACGTGGCGACGACTCCCCATCCCACGATCGTCACGAGCGCCCGTGGCGAGCTCGCGGGCGGCGCAGGCAGCCGACCACCCGCGTCGCCGCGGTCCGCGCGCGCGACGTCGGGGCCGGCCGATCCCGAGGGCATGGGTGATCCTACCTTCGATTCTCTCCGCGCGCGCCCGTCGAATCGTCGACGTCGCACCCACAAAGCGGCCCAAACCGGCTATGAAGATGGGAGCCCGTGAAGATCGTCACCTGGAACGTCAACGGCGTCCGCGCGCGCGGCGACGAGGTCGCCGCCCTCCTCGAGCGCGAGCGCCCCGACGTCCTCTGCCTCCAGGAGATCAAGGTCGCGCCCGATCACCTGCCCAAGGAGATCGGCGAGGTGCCCGGTTATTTCTGCATGTGGCACGGCATGAAGGGCTACTCGGGCGTCGCGCTCCACGTGAGGCGCGACTTCGCCTCGGCGTGCCCCGCGATCTCGCACCCGCCCTTCGACCACGAGGCGCGCATCGCCGTCGCCGACGTCGAGTCGACCGCGGGCGCCTTCGCGGTGGCGTCGATCTACGTGCCCAACGGCGGCAAGGATCTGCCGGCCAAGATTCGCTTCCTCGAGGCGCTCACGGGCTGGGCGGCCGCGACGCGCGCCGCGGGCCGCGAGCTCGTGCTTTGCGGCGACATGAACGTCGCGCGCGCCGAGATCGACGTCCACCCCAAGGAGCGCAACGCGCGCCTGCCCGGCCAGCTCCCCGAGGAACGCGCGCTCTTCGCGGGCCTGCTCGACGCCGCGGGCCTCCACGATCTCGGCCGCGAGCTCGATCCCGCCAACGACGCGATGTACTCGTGGTGGGCACCCTGGCGCAACATGCGCGCGCGCAACATCGGCTGGCGGCTCGACTACGTGCTGGCGAGCGACGGCCTCGCGGCGCGCGTCAGCGCGTGCCCGGCGCTGCGCGAGGTGGGCACGAGCGACCACGCGCCCGTGATCGCGACCTTCTCGGACGCGGGAACCCCCGCGTGAAAGACGCGGCGTCCACGTCGAACGGCGGCGGCCCGCCCTATGTCGTCGTGAGCGACTTCGACGGCACGATCACGCTCGACGACCTCACGAACATCGTCTGGGACCGACACCTGCCCTACGACTGGCGCGCCGTGCTCACCCCGCTGTCGCGCGAGGGCATCCTCTCGCCCCTCGAGATGATCGCGCGCGGGTACGGCGACGTCGCGCGCGGCCCCGAGGCGCTCCTGTCCGAGGTGCTGCCGCTCGGGCGCCTGCGCCCCGGCTTCGACGCCTTCGTCGCCACCTGCGCCGCGCGGGCGTGGCCGTTCGAGGTGCTGAGCCACGGCCTGGCTTTCTACATTCGCCCGCTCCTGCCGCCCGGCCTGGCGCTCACGGCCTTCGAGGGCCGCTTCGAGCGCGACCGCTGGCGCGTGGAGCTGCCGGCCGGCCTCGAGCTGCCCGCGGGGCGCGACTTCAAGGCGCACGTCGTCGCACTGCTGCGCGCACGTCATCCCGGTCACACGACGGTCTACGTCGGCGACGGACGGCTGGACTTCCCCGCGGCGCGCACTTGCGAACGCATCTTCGCGGTCCACGACAGCACGCTCGCCAGGCTCTGCGCCGAGTCCGGCATTCCGTTCACGCCCTTCGAGACCTTCGACGAGGTCGCCGCGGGGCTGGCGCCGCCGACATCGGGCGCGCTCGACGCGCGCGACTTGGGCTAAACTGCGCGCCATGGCGAACCCCACGGCAGTGCTCAACACCTCCCTCGGCGACATAACGATCGAGCTCTTCAAGGACAAGATGCCCATCACGGCGGGCAACTTCATCAAGCTCGCGAAGAGCGGCTTTTACGACGGCCTGCACTTTCATCGCGTCATCGACAAGTTCATGATCCAGTTCGGGTGTCCCCACAGCCGCGACCCGCAGAGCCCGCGCGCCGGCACGGGCGACAGCCCCGACGGCCGCCTCAAGGACGAGCACCCGCCCGACGCCAAGATCTCGAACTCGCGCGGCACGCTGTCGATGGCCAACACGGGCCAGCCCAACAGCGGCAGCTGTCAGTTCTTCCTGAACGTCGCCGACAATCCCTACCTCGACTGGTTCTCGCCCGGGCCCTCGAAGCATCCGGTCTTCGCGAAGGTCACCGCCGGCATGGACGTCGCCGACAAGATCTCGAAGGTGGCGCGCGACGAGCGCGACCGTCCCAAGACGCCCGTGCAGATGATCAAGGTCACCGTCAGCGAGTAGTCCGCTCGCGGCGCGCTTGCGGCGCCTGCACGCCGAAGCTCACGAGCAAGGCGCCGAGCACGACGTGCACGACGTGGTCGGCGGGCCGGAGGCCGAAGACGCCCGCCGGAAAGATTCCAAGCAGGCCCGCGAAGGCCTGATAGAGATCGACCGCGCCGAAGCCGACGTTGAAGAGACCGGCGAACCGGGCCGACCCCGACAGCGCTATGGCGACGCCCAGCGTCCCGAAGCAGAGGTGGAAGACGTCGTAGGGGGCGGCGCTGCTCATGGGCGAGCGGCCCGGCGGCAAGAGCAGGCCCAGGACGCCCGTGAGGATCAACACGGGTGCGAAGACGGCGAGCAAGCGCAGGTTGCGGCGGCCCCAGTCCGGTCGCGCGCCAGCGAACGCGGTCATGGCCTGCGCAGCCCGAAGTACAGCATCAGGCGCGGGCGACCGCGCCACATGAGATAGGCGATGCCGAGGTAGAGCCCGGGCGCGACCTCGCGGACCTCGTCCTTGATCGCGCGGATGAGACCCGGGTTGCCGGGGTTGTCGTAGTCGAGCTGGACGGCGTCGAAGGCGCCCGCGCGCGAGGGCGCGACGAAGGTGTCGAAGCGAAACCAACGCCGCGGATTTCGCTCGCCGAAGACCCGGTTGATGCCCTCGCCCTTGCCATCGCCGCGCGCCGTGAAGGTCTTGCCGCGCCAGGGGAACCGGCTCCACGCCGCGAACCACCTGAGAAGGCCCGCCATCCAGCGCGGCAGCACCGGCACTGCCAGCATGCGGCCCACGAGCGGCCCGTCCATGGCCTCGAGCACGGGCGTGCGCGCGCCCTCGTAAAGAGACTGCAGGACCGTCGGGCCAAGCCCGGCGAGGTGGTCGAGCGAGGTCGGGCGAGACGCCGCGCGCGCGGGTGGCGCGCTGGACTGCGCGCGCGCGGCCACGGGCGGACTCTGGCTGGCGATGGACATGGGCTCTCCTCCGGGGCCGATCCGGCCTGGATCACGTGGCCCCGTGATCAATACAGCCGAGCCTCGCAAATGGATCGTCGCCGGGCGCCTTTTTTGGCCCGGCGCGCCAGCGACTACCTGAGGGGCTCGCCGGCGTTCACGTACATCGGCGCCGCCTCTTCGAGCTCTTCCGACGGAGGCGCCGCGGCGCCCTCGAAGCGCGCTCCGAGGTTTTTCCAGAAGCCCTTGGCGACGGTCTTGGGGAGGGTCTTGGGCGCGGCGCTGGCCGACCAGCGCCCGAGCACGGAGCCCGAGGCGCCGTCCCACACGAGGAACGTCACGCTCTGCCGCGAGCGGCCCTTCTCGATGTCGGCCGAAACGAACGCCGCGAGGCGGTTGTCGCGCGCCATCGTGAGGTACTGGCCCGTGCCGTTCACGCGCGGCAGCGTCATGACGACGCGGCAACCGCGCGCGCGGAGCAGACGCGCGATCTGATCGCGCAGCGCCGGGCCGAGCTCGCCTTCGATGGGTTGCACCGAGACGCGCAGACCGGGCGTCACCTTCGCCTCCGGAGGGCGCAGCGCGCGCGCGTGCCGTCGTGACGAGTGCGCCTGCGCGACGCCGAGCGACGAGCCCGCGGGCGCCGTGGCCGACAGACAGAGAACGGCCAAGAGAGTGGCTCCGCGCGTGAAGGCCGGCACGAGGAGTATCATCGCCAGATTCCGCGTTTCCTCAACAGACTTTACGATCCACACTGTGTGCGATGCGCACGGTGATTGTGGGTGACGTCCACGGTTGCCTCGACGAGCTGATCGCGCTCGTCGACCGCTGCGGGACTCCGGGAGACACGCGCTACGTCATGGTCGGCGACCTCGTCGCCAAGGGCCCGGACTCGCGCGGCGTCGTCGATTGGGCGCGCGCGGCGAACGTCGAGGCCGTGCTCGGCAATCACGACGCCGCCGTGCTCCACGCGCGCAACCCGGCCGCCGATCCCCGGCCCCGCCCACAGCACGTCGCCGTCGCTGCGGCGCTCGGCGCGAAGAACCTGGCCTGGCTCGAGGCGCGGCCTTTCTGGATCGCGCTCGACGACGGCGAGGCCGCGCCCTCGCACGTCGTCGTGCACGGGGGGCTCGTGCCCGGCGTGCCGCTCGAGGCGCAGGAGCGCAAATTCCTCTTGAACCTGCGCAGCATCACCGAGGACGGGCAACCGACGAAGAAGATCGAAGGCACCCCGTGGGGGGCGCTGTGGATCGGCCCGCCGCACGCCGTGTACGGACACGATGCCGTGCGCGGCTTGCAGCGGCATCGGTGGGCGACCGGCCTCGACACCGGCTGCGTCTACGGGGGCTGGCTCACGGCGCTCGTGCTGCCCGCGGGCGATCTCGTCTCCGTCCCGGCGCGGCGCGAGTACGCGCCCAAGAAGCCGTGAGCGCGACGGTGGCCGTGACGAGCACCGACGATCCCTACGCCGTGCTCGGCGTCGACCGCGCCGCGACCGCCGCGGAGATCCGGCGCGCCTTCCGCCGTCTCGCGCTGCGCGTTC
>DATKFB010000599.1:0-5493 GCA_035544435.1 Polyangia bacterium | reverse complement strand
CGGGACGCCCGAGTACATGTCGCCCGAGCAGGCGCGCGCCGAGGTGCTCGATGGACGCGCGGATCTCTACTCTGCCGCGATCATCCTTTACCAGCTCGTCACGGGCGACATCCCGTTCAAGTCTGAATCCCCCATGGGCCTCGTGAGCCGCCACCTCGCCGAGCCGCCGACGCGCCCGAGCGCGCGCCGTCCCGACCTGCCCATTCCGAGGGCCGTCGACGAGCTCATCCTGCGGGGAATGGAAAAGGATCGACAGAAGCGGTACGCGACGGCCGTCGATTTTCGCGAGGCCCTCGAGGGCCTCGTGAGCGCCACCTCAGGCCAGCTCACGCCCTTGCCGCCCGGCATCCAGGCCTCGATCCCAACGACGAACGCCATGGCCGGCGTCGCGCCCGGCGCGACCGCCGTCATCCCTCCCGTCCCGGCCGCCGAGAAGTTTGGTTCGACGGCGGACCTGACGCCGAAGCGGCCTCGCGCGCGAGGTGGTATCGGCGTGCTCATCGCGGCGTTGGTCGTCGGCGGCGCCGCCGCTGCGTTCATCGTCGCGCGGACGCCGAAGCCACCTCTGCTCGCGGGCCCTGCGACCGCGTCCGGTCCCGTCGCCGCACCCGTCGTCGCCGCTGCGATCGCGCTGCCGGCGGCCGTCCCTGCCCCAGCGCCCCCGGAGGCCCCGCCGTCGGGCGAGCCGCCCGCCGCCGCCCCACCGGCCAGCGATGAGCCTCCTACGCACGTCGCGCCGGCCGCTCGCGCGCGCCGGCACCACGCGCACGCGCCGGCGACCACGCCGCCGCTGGCCGCCGACCCACAGCCGTCGAGCGCTGTGCGCGTGCCCGCGGCGGCCGCGTCGGTGACGCCGCCACCCGAGGCGACGCCGGCCGCGCGCGGGCCGCACGAGGTGCTCGGCGAGGCCGAGCGACTCCTCGGCCAGGGCGAGATCGGCGACGCGTGCGCGCGTGGCGAGGAGGTGAAGCGCATGAGCCCCAAACTGGCGGCCGCCTACAAGTTCCTCGGCAAGTGTTACATGAGGGGCGGTCGAGCCGCCGAGGCTAACGACAACTACAAGAGATACCTCGAGCTCTCTCCCGGCGCGCCCGACGCGCCCTTCATCAAGAGCATGCTCAAGTGATCCGCACCTCGTGTCTCCGCCCGCGCCCGCTCCTTCTCGCTCGCTGCCGATGGCTGCCGCTCGTACTCGCGGTCGTGGCTGGCGCCTGCAACGTGGACAAGGCCGCCTTCGAGAGCCGCATCTTCCCCTGCGACACGACCGCGCCCGATCCGCTCTGCGGCTCCGACGGGAGCGGGAACAAGATGACCTGCTTCGCGGCGCGACAGATCGGTGGCGCCGACTTCTGCACGAAGGCGTGCGGTGACACGCCGATGTCCGTTCCAGAGGACGACGCCGTCTGCGTGCAAGGGAACGCCGAGCTGAAGCTCTGCAACCCGGACGACGACGCCAACGCGGACGGCGCTCACCCCCTCGGCGCCTGCGGCCGCTCCGATCTCGGCTGCCTTCGCACGGACGTCGAGGTGGGCGCCACCGAGGGCGTCTGCATCACGGGAAATCCTTGTGTCCAGGACGCGGATTGCCGCGACCCGGTGCGCTCGACCTGCGCGGCGACGTTCCTCAAACAGCTGTACACGGCCGCGCACGATCTCAAGCCTGATCACCTCTACTGCTTGCAAGAAGGATGCATCAGCGGCGACACGGCATGCTCCCCCGGGGAGACGTGCCTGCCGAAGGTCATCCCGGCCGCGGGAAACCCTCCCGACATCTGCGTTCCCAACTGCGACTCGAACGGTCGCTGCCCGCCCAACCATTTCTGCCTCTCGAAGATCTCCGGGCGCGCGAACCCCTCCGTCTGCATCCCGGGCCTGCTGGGCTTCGTCTGCGAGACGGACATCGATTGCCTCGTCGGCAAGTGCCAAAGCGACGATGACGCCCATCCGGACCAGGGGCTCAAGCTCTGCACGACGCCCTGCTTGAGCGACGACGATTGCTCGAAATACGACAGCCTCCAAGGGGCCTTCGTCTGCTCGGCGGGGCCGAAGAACCGTCACTGCATCTCGCCGAGCGCTTACACGGGCGCCTTGTGCAACACGACGGACGACTGTTCACGCGACATGGGAACCGTCTGTGCCAAGCAGAGCCCGGACGCCAAGAGCGGCACCTGTTTGCTGCCTTGCGGCGCCAGCAATCCGTGCGTGCCGCGCGGCGGAATCGGCCATACGTGCCTGCCGTTCGTCGGCGACGACAAGAAAGAGGCCGACGTCTGCTTCCCGGGCATCTTCCCCCTGCCCTGCTTCGGGGACCTCGACTGCGCCGTGCCCGATCTCAAGTGCGCGGGTGTGGACGTGTCCGACGCGGCGAACCCCAAGCCGGGCCATTGTACGCACCTGTGCGCGACCGACGCGGACTGCGACAACGACGTCTGGACGGCCGGACAAGCCTACTGCGGCGCGCCCACGTTGCCCGTTTGCTTGCCGCTCGGGCAGGCGGGAGATCCTTGCACCGCCGACAACCAATGCGCCTTGAAGACGTGCGCGATGCCCGCGGCGAGCAGCAGTATGACCAAGACGTGTGGAGGCCAGTGAGATGAGCCCGAGGAAGCTCGCGACGGTTCTCATCGCGCTCGCCGGTGCGCTTGCGGCATGCCCGGCGCGGGCCGCCGAGAAACTGGCCGTCATGGTGCTCGGTACGGCCGAGAGGGACGCCGAGCTCGGCGACAACATTACTGAGGTCATCATCGCGCGCATCGCCCAGCGCGGGGGCGCCGAGATCGCCGGCAAGGAAGAGTTCCGCGCGCGCCTCGGCGTCGAGAGCGACCGGCGCGCCCAGGTCTGCCTCGACGACCTCGGCTGCCTCGGCCGGGCCGCCGTCTCGCTGGGCGTGCGGCGCATCGTCGCCGGCAACATCGGAACGCGCGGCAAGCAGTTCCTATTCAGCCTGAACCTCAACAACGTCGAGACGGGGAAGGTCGAGGCGCGGGTTTTCCGCCTCGTCGAGGGCGGCGTCGAGGATCTCATCCGCGCCGTCCAGGAAGGCAGCGACGAGCTGTTCAGGCCGCGCGTCGAGCCCGGCAAGATCCAGGTCGACACCGAGCCCGCGGGCGCGCGCGTCTCCATCGACAACGCGTACCTGGGTGTCACGCCCCTCATCTCGGGGACGCTCCTCGCGGGCAAGCACAACGTCCGCGTCGAGGCCGACGAGCGCTTCCCCTGGACCTCGAAGGTCGACGTCCGCCCCGGGCAGGAGCTCCAGATCAAGCTCAAGCCCGCCAACCTGCCCGTGCGGCGCACGTGGCCGCCCACGGTCGCCTATGGCACGGCCGGCCTCGCGGTCGCGGCCGCGGCGGCCGGCGGGTTCCTCGGCGTGCTCTCACAGCTCCAGCCCGCGGGCGCGACACGGGCCGACGCCCAGGAGGATTTCGACCAGAAGCGCCGCTTCGCGCTGGCCGCCAACGTCTCCTTCGGCGCGAGCGCCGTGCTCGCCGCCGTCTCGCTCTTCTACTTCATCCACTATCGAGACGACATCTTCGGCCGCGCCGAGCGCTACGACGAAGCACCGTAGCGTCTAGGGACCGGCGTCGGACACGGGCGAGACGTTCGCGCAGCCGGTGCCCATTTGCTTGGCGGCCAGTGTGCCCATGAGCGTCGTGGCGGTCGTCACGGGGATCGCGACCGTGCCCTCCGCGAGCAGGCAGGCGGGCGTCTCGTTGAGTCCCGTGTAGGCCCGAAGCTCGAAGTTCAACGTGCCCGATTCTGCGAAGCTCGAGTACTCGAAGACGCCGACGTCGTGCGGGTCTCCGTTGGTCGCGCGATTGGGGCATCTTTCGAGCACGAACGAGGCCGACTCCGCGCCCGTCACGAGAATGCGGCACCGGCTGATGGACCCGAGCGTGCCGTCGTCGATGCCT
Organism: Polyangia bacterium; assembly: GCA_035544435.1. Taxonomy (GTDB): domain Bacteria; phylum Myxococcota_A; class Polyangia; order Fen-1088; family Fen-1088; genus DASZFV01. The sequence goes on along the minus strand of DATKFB010000599.1, from coordinate 1,579 downwards.
TGGTCGAAGCTCACGTTGACGTCGAAGTACTTGAACGTGTGGCAGCCGCTCGCGCCGACGAGCAGCACCAGCGCCGCGAGCGCGCCCCGCGCCCTACCGAAACCCATCTGGATGTCGTGCCTCATCGGCCCTGCCCGAAGCAGCCGGCTGGATCGTTCGTCATCGAGCAGGCGCGCACGTCGCCGCCGCCGAGCTGGTGCGCCACGGCGGCGCCGCCCCAGATGGCGAGCACGGCGCCCGCGACCACGCCCCCCGCGATGGCCCAGAACTGCCACCTTTGATAAAAGGGCGTCGTCTGGTCTTGCTCCTTGGCGAGCTGCGCGTTCCTGGCCTTGCGGGCGAGCGCCGCGTCGGCGCGGGCCTTCTCGCGCTGGGCCTGCGCCTCCGGCGTGTCCTTGTCCTCGGCCTGCGCGGCGGCGGGCGTCTTGTCGGCGGCGCCCTCGCCGGCCGGCGTCGCCTCCGTGCCGATTTCGCCGCCGCTCGGCGAGGCTTCCGCCGGCGTGTCGCCGCTCGCGGGTGCCTTCTTCCGAAAGGCGACCTCTGCTCTCGCCCCGCCCGTCACCATCACCGCCACGAGAAGAACGCCCAGAGACACGAACCCACGCTGCCAGACCGGGGGTGCAGTCATGGCGGCATATTACACAAGCCCCGGCGAGTTGGTAGCCCGAGGTTTTTTGGACGTCGCGAGGCGGTGGTCCCATGATTGACGCGCATCGCATCGTCAGAGTTGCGAGCTGCACGCTGCACGCCCCGAGCCCGACAGGAGACCGCATGTCCCAACCCGAGCACGACGCCGCCGCCCAACCCTCTCGAGACGCGATCGCCAAGCGCGCCTACGAGCTCTACCTGCAGCGCGGCTCGGTCTCGGGATACGAGCTCGAGGACTGGCTGGCCGCAGAGGCCGAGCTCACGGCGTCGGCCGCGACTTCTGCGCCGGCGGCGGGCAAGAGCGCCCCCGCGCACGACCCGCGTGACGGCTGACGGGGGACGTTCTCTTGTAACCGCCCGCGCCGTCGCTACTCTAACGAATCATGGGTGGCGACCAAGGCAAGCTGTCGGGGCCGGATCTCTCGGCGGGGATTGGCGAGGAGGCGCTCGGCGCGAACGCGACGCTGCTCGGGCACGCGGCCGGCGAGGCCGTGCTGCTTGTTCGGCGCGGCGGCGACGTGCTGGCCGTGGGCGCGACCTGCACGCACTACGGCGGCCCGCTCGCCGAGGGCGCCGTCGTGGGCGACACCATCCGCTGCCCGTGGCACCACGGGTGCTTCAATCTGCGCACGGGCACGGCCGAGCGCGGACCCGCGCTCAATGCCCTTCCCTGCTTCAGCGTGGCTCGCGACGGGAGCCGCATCCGCGTCGGCGCGCGAAAGCCCGACGTCACGCCCGCGCCGCCCGTCGCTCCGCGCACGATCGTCATCGTGGGCGCCGGCGCCGCCGGCGACTCGGCGGCCGCGACGCTGCGACGCGAAGGCTATGCGGGCGACGTCCGGGTCTTCGGCGCGGATGCCGCGCCCCCCGTCGACCGACCCAACCTCTCGAAAGACTACCTCGCGGGCACGGCGCCCGAGGAGTGGATCCC
>DATKFB010000598.1:0-7056 GCA_035544435.1 Polyangia bacterium | reverse complement strand
ACGCACGACGCTCTCGGTCGCGCGACGGGGCACGGCCCCCGCGAGCCTGTCCGCCGAGCTGGCGGCGCCGCACGCGGGCCGCGTGCGCGTCACGTGGACGCGCGGCGGGAGCGTCGTCGCGTGCCGCGACGTCGAGATCCTCGCGCGCCCGCCGCGGGGCGAACGCCCAGCCACCGGCAAGGGCGTGTGGGAGTCGCGCCGGACCTGGGACCGGCGTCTCGAGGATCTCTATTCGGCGTGGATCGAACGCCTCTTCGACGCGCCCGTCGATCAATCGCTCGAGTTTCGGCCGCTGCACCAGGCGCTGCGCGATCCGGCCCGTAACGTGCTTTACGGATTTCTCGGCCTGCGCGAGGACGATCCCAAGAACAAGGCCGCGATCCCGGCGACGCCCGACTGCGCAGACCTGCCGTACTTCCTGCGCGCGTACTTCGCGTGGAAGCTCGCGCTGCCCGTCGGCTTCCGCGACTGCGACCGGGGCACCGACGCGCGACCGCCGCGTTGCTCGAACCTAACGACGAACGAAGACGTGCCGGCGGGCCACGACGTGCTCGCGGGCGTCAAGGCGTTCCTGCGACAGATGTCGAACCACGTCCAATCGGGCAGCGCGCGCACGGCGCTCGACGACGAGGGGACCGACTACTATCCGGTGCGCCTCGAACGAAAGGCGCTGCGGCCGGGCGTCGTCTACGCCGATCCCTACGGTCACGTCATGATGATCGTGAGGTGGGTCGAGCAAACGCGCGAGCACGGCGGCCTCCTGCTCGCCGTCGACGGCCAGCCCGATACGTCGGTGGGCCGCAAGCGCTTCTGGGAGGGGACGTTCCTGTTCACCAACGACACGAAGAGCGCGGGCCCTGGCTTCAAGGCCTTCCGGCCGCTCGCGCGCGGCGCCTCGGGCGCGCTCGAACCCGTGCGCAACGCCGCCATCGGCGGCGCGGCCGATCCGGCGCACGCGCCCTTCTCGACGGAGCAAGGCAAGCTCGCGCCCGACGAGTTCTACGCGCGCATGGGCAAGCTCATCAACCCCGCGGGGCTCGACCCGGCGGCGGCCTACGGCGAGACGCTCGACGCGCTCGTCGAGCAGCTGAAGGTGCGCGTGGGGTCGATCGACAACGGCGAGAAGTTCATGCGCGAGAACGCCAACCCCGTCGTGTCCATGCCCGACGGCGCGAAGATCTTCGAGACGACCGGGCCCTGGGAGGACTACGCGACGCCTTCGCGCGACATGCGCCTCATCATCGCCATGAACGTGCTCACGGGCCTCCCCGAGCGCGTCGTGCGGCATCCCGAGCTCTTCAACCTGGGCGCGCGCAAGCCGGCGGCTGTCTCGGACGAGCTGCGCAAGCTGCACGCGGAGCGCGTGCGCGAACGCGGCATCGAGTACCGCCGCAGCGACGGGACCACCTTCAAGCTGACCGTGGCCGACCTGCTCGCGCGCAAGGCCGCGCTCGAGATCGCGTACAACCCCAACGACTGCGTCGAGACGCGCTGGGGCGCGACGGCGGGCTCACCCGAGGCCGCGGCCTGCGCGCGGCACGCGCCGCCCGACCAGCAAGCCCGCATGGCGGAGGTGCGCGCCTGGTTTCACGACGCCAAGCGCCCGCCGCGCTGAGCGCCGCTCGCGCGGCGCGGCCCCCATGGCCCTGGACAAGAGCCGGGCGGGTTGCCAAATTCAAGGCCTCTAGAGAAAGCGGCGTGACGTGACAAGGAGGCGCACGTGGACAACCGCAGACCAGAGCTCACGAAGCGGCAGCGGGAGATCGCGCGGCAGAAGCGCCAGCAAGAAAAGATAGATCGCCGCAACCAGCGCCACCGCGAGCGCGCGGAGCGCTCGGCGAACGGCGCCCAGGAAGAGGATCCCGACATCGCCGGCATCGTGCCCGGGCCGCAGCCGCCGCTCGAGGAATGAGCAGGCGGAGCGCGCGAGCAAGAACGTACCACTCGACGCGCGGGCGGTATACGATGCCGGCCCAGTGAGCCTCGAGACGACCCCACCGACGACTCCCGCGACGACGTCTCCGAGCCCGCCTCCGCGCCCAATGAAGGTCGGGATCCCCAAGGAGATCTATCCAAACGAGCGCCGGGTCGCGGCCACGCCCGACACGGTGCAGAAGATGCGCAAGCTCGGCCTCGAGGTCATCGTCGAGTCGGGCGCGGGCGACGCCTCGAACTTCGCGGACAGCGTCTACGTCTCGGCGGGCGCGACGATCGCCGCGAGCCCCGACCCGGTCTGGACCGACGCCGACATCATCCTCAAGGTGCGCCAACCCATGTTCCGCCCGGGCACGACGGTGCACGAGTCGGATCTCATGAAGCCGGGCGCGGCGCTCATCAGCTTCTTCTGGCCCGCGCAGAACAAGGAGCTCATCGAGCGCATGGCGGCGCGCAAGGTCACGGTGCTCGCTATGGACGCCATGCCGCGCATCACGCGCGCACAGCGCATGGACGCCCTGTCGGCCATGGCCAACATCGCGGGCTATCGCGCCGTCGTCGAGGCCGCCTACAAGTTCGGGCGGTTCTTCTCGGGCCAGGTCACGGCGGCGGGGCGCGTGAAACCCGCGCAGGTCTTCGTGCTGGGCGCGGGCGTCGCCGGGCTCGCCGCGATCGCGGCGGCCAAGGCACTCGGCGCGCAGGTGCGGGCCTTCGACACGCGCGCCGCGGCGCGCGAGCAGGTCGAGAGCCTCGGCGCCCAGTTCGTTGAGTTCAAGTTCGACGAGCAAGGCGAGGGGCAGGGTGGCTACGCCAAGGAGATGAGCGAGGCCTACCTCGCCGCGGAGCAGGCGCTCATCGCGCAGCACGCGAAGCAGTCGGACATCATCATTTCGACGGCGCTCATCCCGGGCAAGCCGGCGCCCCAGCTCGTGACGTCGGGCGCCGTCGTCAGCATGGCGCACGGCTCCGTCATCGTCGACATGGCGGCCGAGCAGGGCGGCAACTGTCCACTCACCGAGCGCGACAAGATCGTCGAGAAGTTCGGCGTCACGATCATCGGGCTCACCGACCTGCCGAGCCGCATGGCGCACCAGGCGAGCGACCTCTACGCGACGGTCGTCTACAACCTGCTCAAGGACGTCTGCCCCGACGGACAGCGCCTCGCGCTCAACCTCGAGGACGAGATTCACCGCGGCGTGCTCGTGCTCAAGGACGGCGCGCTTATGTGGCCGCCGCCCAAGCCGCCGGCGCCGCGCGCCGGCGGCCCGGCGACGCCCCAGAAGCAGCAGCCGAAGCCCGTGCACGTCGGGCAGCCGACCAACACGGCCAGCCCCGGCATGCGCATTGCGCTGGCGCTCGCCGTGGCGTTGCTCGCGACGGCCGGCATCCTGGGGCCGCCCGAGTTTCTGCAGCACCTCACCGTCTTCCTGCTGGCCTGCGTGATCGGCTGGCACGTGGTCTGGAACGTCACGCCTGCCCTGCACACGCCGCTCATGAGCGTGACCAACGCCATCAGCGGCATCATCCTCATTGGGGGCATGGTCGTCTTGCTCGGGCGCGGCGCCAGCCCCGCGGCGCTCGGCCTCGGAGGCGCGGCGGTGCTCGTGGCGTCGATCAACGTCGCGGGCGGCTTCCTCGTCACGCAGCGCATGCTCAAGATGTTCCGCCGGTGAGGAGCGCGCCACGATGACGTCGACGATCCGCGCGCTCGCGTACCTCGTGGCGAGCCTGCTCTTCATCCTGAGCCTGCGCGGCCTCTCGACGCAGGAGACGGCCATCCGCGGGAACCGCTACGGCCTCTTCGGCATGGTCATCGCCGTGATCTGCACGGCGGTGGCGCTGCTGTTCCCCGAGGGCGAGGTCGCGGCGGCCGCGGTGAGCTTCTCGGGCGTGGGCGTGCTCGCGGGCGCGCTCGGCGTGGGGAGCGTCATCGGCGGGCTGCTCGCGTCGCGCGTCGCCATGACGTCGATGCCCGAGCTCGTCGCCGTGCTCCACAGCTTCGTGGGCGCCGCCGCCGTCCTCGTCGGCATCGCGACGTACCTGCAGCCCGGCGCCGAGGTCGAGGCCGCTCGCGGCGCGCACCTCATCGAGATCTACGTCGGCATCCTCGTGGGCGCCGTGACCTTCAGCGGCTCCATCATCGCGTTCGGCAAGCTGCGCGGCAAGGTGAGCAGCCGGCCGCTCCTCCTGCCGGGACGCCACCTGCTGAACCTCGGCGCGCTGCTCGCGTGCGTCGCGCTCGCCGTGATCTTCTTGCGCGCGCCCGACCCCTGGCCCACACAAGGGGACCTGAGCTCGATGCTGACCGCGGGCATGCCCGCGCTGCTCGCCATGACATTCCTCGCACTGCTGCTGGGCGTCCACATGGTCATGGCGATCGGCGGCGGCGACATGCCGGTCGTCGTGTCGCTGCTCAACAGCTACTCGGGGTGGGCCGCCGCCGCGGCGGGCTTCATGCTCTCGAACGACCTGCTCATCATCACGGGCGCGCTCGTCGGCAGCTCGGGCGCGATCCTGAGCTACATCATGTGCAAGGCCATGAACCGGTCGATCTTCAACGTCATCCTCGGCGGCTTCGGCGCCGACGCGGGCGCCAAGCCGGCCGCGGGCGGGTCGGCGGCGCCCGCCGGGAAGGTCAACGAGACGACCGTCGAGCAGGTCACGGAGCTTCTGCTCGCGGCGCGCAGCGTGATCATTGTCCCCGGGTACGGCATGGCCGTGGCGCAGGCCCAGCACCCCGTGAAGGAGATCTCGTCGCTGCTCCTCTCGAAGGGCATCAAGGTCCGCTACGCGATCCACCCGGTCGCCGGCCGGCTGCCGGGACACATGAACGTGCTGCTCGCCGAGGCCAACGTCTCCTACGACATCGTCAAGGAGATGGACGAGATCAACGCCGACTTCCCGTCGACGGACGTCGTCCTCGTCATCGGCGCGAACGACATCGTGAACCCGATGGCGCAGGACGACCCGTCGAGCCCGATCTACGGCATGCCCGTGCTCGAGGTCTGGCGGGCCGCGCGCGTCGTCATGCTCAAGCGCGGCATGGCGGCCGGCTACGCCGGCGTCGACAACCCGCTTGTCTACAACGAGAACACACTGATGCTCTTCGGGGACGCGCGCCAGAGCGTCGCGAAGTTGCTCGTCGCGCTGAACGCCGGCGGCTGATCCGCGCCAGGCGGCGGCGAACGGCGCGTCAAGGATTAGGTCGCGCGAAGGGCGCGCGCGGGCGCCGCCGTGGTACTCTGCCGCCCAGCATTTCACGAACCAGGGGGACGCGCATGTCGAATAAGATTATCTCGGTGTTGGGTGTTTTGGCCGCGGGGCTCGGCCTGTTGGCGGCGACGACGCAGGGCTGCGGCGGAAGCAGCAGCAGCGGGACCGTCGTCAATACTTGCAACATGCTTTGTGACAAGGAAGCGAGCTGCAACCCCCAAATTGCTACGCTCATGCCTGGGTTCGTGGCGCAGTGCAAGAGCTCTTGCTCCTCGTCCGCGAACGGAGGGTCGTCGGGAACGGGCTCGATGACGAGCTGCCCAGGCGTCACGGCTGACCAAGCCGTCGCAAAGGCCAACACGTGCATCGCCGGGGCGTGCGACAACTTGCTGAGCTGCCTCGGAATGATCTGCCCGAGCGCCAGCGGCACCGCCGGAACGAGTGGCACGGCTGGTTCGACGGGCGCAGCGGGACACGGGGGCTCGAGCGGCAGCGCCGGCTCGACTGGTGGCGCGGGCTCGACCGGCGCGGCTGGGTTCACGGGGGGGGCCGGCTTCGGATTCGACGGCGGCCTCCTCGGCGCGGCCGGCACGGCCGGCTCGACTTGTGACACGGCCTGCACAAAGGCAGACGCCTGCTGTCACGCAGTCAACGCGTTGTCCGACGGCGGCCAGAGCTGTACCTTCATGATGACGTGCGCCAACGCTGGCGCGAACACGGCGCAGGCCGTGGCCGGTTGCAACGCAGAGCTCGAGCTCACGGCGCTCCTCGGCGCGAGTCAGCCCGCCGCTTGTAAGTGAAGCGCGGACCAACGGACGGTTGGAGCGTTTGTCCCCACGCCTCGGCGCGGGCTCGTCGCCGCGCTCGAGCGCGTGGATTTTGCCGCAGGCTGGCGCTTGCTTCGGTCAGCGTCGGCCCGCCTCCTGCAAACACCGCCCGCGCTCAGCGTGTGCGGCCGAAGGCCTCAAGCGCGGTCTCGTCGCCGCGCTCGAGCGCGAGCTCCGCGTCGAGGCAGGTTCGATCGCGCCCGATGGTGGCCACGGCCAGCGTCTTGCCGCCGCGGCGGTAGGCGATGGTCGCGTCGCGCGCCGCGAGCGCGCCGTGCACGTCGGCGTGGTCCCAGCTCTCGGCGTGGCCCACGTAATTGAGCTGGACGTCGTAGTGCATGCTCCAGAAGAACGGCGCGGCCGAAAATGGCGTGCGGCGGCCCAGCATGTTCAGAGCCGCGACGCGTCCCATGCGCTGGGCGACCGCCCAGTGCTCGATACGCACGAGCTCGCCCGTGGGGGCGTAGGGATAGCGCGCGATGTCTCCCGCGGCGAAGACGCCGGGCGCGCTCGTCTGCAGTCGCTCGTCGACGACGACGCCGCGGTCGACGCGCAGGCCGGCGGCCTCGGCGAGGGAGACCTCCGGCCTGACGCCGATGCCCACGACGACGAACTCGGCCTCGAGGCGCTCGCCGCTCGACAGCGTCACGGAGCCGGGCTCGACGGCGGCCACGGTCTGACCGAGGTGGAAGCGCACGCCGTGCTCCTCGTGGACGGCCCGCAGGAAGGCGCCGACATCGGGGCCGAGCACGCGCGCCAAGGGCTGCGCGTCGGGCGCGACGACGCTCACCTCGAGGCCGCGCGCGCGCAGCGCGGCGGCGGCCTCCATCGCGATGAAGCTCGCGCCCACGACGACGGCCCGGCGGGCCTCTTTTGTACGCGCGATGATGGCGCGGCTGTCAGCGAGCGTGCGCAGCGTGTGGACGTGGGGCAGTTCTCCGCCAGGCACGGAGAGGCGGACGGCTGTGGCGCCCGTTGCGAGCAGCAGCGCGTCCCAAGCCACCTCGCGGCCGTCGGCCAGCATGAGTCGGCGCTCGCCGGCCGCCAACGACGCCACGCGCGCGCCGAGCTCGAGCTCGAT
>DATKFB010000597.1:0-5823 GCA_035544435.1 Polyangia bacterium | reverse complement strand
CGCGCGCCTCCGGCGTCACGGCGACGACGCGCTCCGCGCCGCCCTCCTCGAGCGGAGCGGCCGGCACGTTGGCCCGCCGCGTGCGATGCGACAAGGCGACGTTGACGGCCAAGCGGTAGATCCAGGTGCCGAGCGCCGCGTCGCCGCGAAACTTCGGCAGGCCGCGGAACACGCGGATGAACGCCTCCTGCGCGACCTCTTCGGCATCGACCACGCCCACGATGCGCAGCGCGAGCGCAAACACGCGTCGCTTGTAGCGGTGGTAGACGGCCTCGCGGCTGCCGGGCGCGCCGCGTCGGACGTCCTCGACGAGGGCCGCCTCGTCGGCGCGCCCTCCCTCCGCGGATCCCGCCGCCAGCCCGTCGATCACGGATGCTCCTACCATCGTCGAATTCGGAGGTTTGACCGGCACGGGAGGCTCGGGAGTTGCCCAGAAATGGCGTGACCTTACCAGGAATATGCGGCTGGGCGACGGGGCTTTGCCACGGCGACCAGCGGGGGCAAGGGGGGACGCAGAGGCGCCGTATAGTGTCCGCATAGCAACTCGCCATTGAAGGCGCCGGGCGGTCCCTCCTACTGTAGCGCCATGCGGGCCGTCATCCTCGCCTGTTTCTTCCTCTCCGGGGCGTCCGGCCTCATCTTGGAGATGCTTTGGACGAGGATGCTGACCCTCGTCTTCGGGTCGACGACGCTGGCTGTCTCGACGGTGCTGACGGCCTTCATGGGCGGTCTGGGCCTCGGCTCCTTCCTGGCGGGCCGCTTCGCCGACCGCCTCAAGACGCCCGTGCGTTCCTACGCCGCTCTCGAGGCGTCGATCGGCCTGTACGCGCTGCTCGTGCCCGTCGTTGTGGCGTTCTATCCGGCGCTGAACCGCTCGCTTTGGGCGGCCTTCGGCGATCGCTACGCGCTGCTCTCCGTGCTCCGCTTCGCCGCCTCGGCGGGCCTGCTGCTCGTCCCGACGACGCTCATGGGCGCGACGCTGCCCATCCTCGCGCGCCACTTCGTGCAGCACCCGTGGGAGCTGCGGCGCGTAGGGATGCGCATCGGCAGCCTCTATGCCGTCAACCTCTTCGGCGCCGTCGCGGGCGCCTTCTTCGCGGGCTTCGTGTTCCTGCCCGAGCTCGGCCTGCGCGGGACGAACGTCACAGCGGCGGCCTTCAACCTCACGCTCGCGGCGGGCGTGCTGCTCGCGCGCCGCTTCCTGCCGGCCGCGAGCGCGGCTGGCCCCCCGATGGAGGCGCTGCTCGACGAGGCGGCCGCCGAGGGGCGCATCGAGGTGGGCACGCTGCCGCGCGCGCCCGTCGTCGACGCGCGCGCGCGTCGCGCCGCGCTCGGCGCCTTCGTCGTGTCGGGCGCGACGGCCATGACCCTGCAAGTCATGTGGACGCGCGCCCTCGCCGTGCTCATCGGCTCGTCGATCTTTTCCTTCACGATCATCCTCGTGGCGTTCCTCATCGGCCTCGGCTGCGGGTCGGCCGTGTTCGGGCGCCTCTCGCAGCGCACGGCGCACCCCGTGCGCTGGCTCGCGGGCCTTCACCTCGGCATCGCGCTCGCCGTGGGCGTCTCGTACCTCTGCACCGACCGCCTGCCCTTCGTCTTCACGTGGCTGCTCAAATCGACGAGCTTCGGCGTCGATACGATCCTCGTCTGTCAGTTTGTGCTCGCGTGCGTGACGGTGCTTCCAGCGACGATCCTCATGGGCGGCGTCTTCCCGCTCACCATTCGCATCGCGGCGCCGCGCCTCGAGTCCGTGGGCCGCGACATCGGCAACGCCTATGCCCTCAACACGATCGGCGCCATCGTCGGGTCGTTCCTGTCGGGCTTCGTCGTGCTGCCGAAGCTCGGCCTGCAGCGCGGGATCTACGCCTCGGTCGTGGGCGGGCTCGCGCTCGCCGCGGCGCTGGCGGCCGTGGCCCCGGGTCTGTCTCGCGCGCGCCGCGCCGCCGGCATCGGCGTCGCGTGCGCGCTCGCGGCCCTCGGGCTCGTGCTGCCTCGTTGGAACCTCGTGACGTTCTCGTCGGGCTTCTTTCGCGTGTCGATCGCGCGCGAGTACATCTCCCGGCAGATCCACAAGAAGGCCTGGCAGGATCCCAGGCTCGTCTTCTACGAGGACGGCACGGCCACCACCGTCACCGTCGACCAGTGGGGCAAGACGTTCTCCCTCAAGAACAACGGCAAGGTCGACGCCTCGAACGACAGCGACATGGCCACGCAGATCGTCGTCGGCCTCCTGCCGCTCCTCCTCTACGAGGGGCAGGCGCCGCCCAAGGTCGCGCTCGTCGGCTTCGGCTCGGGCGTCACGGCGGGCGCCATCACGCAGTTCCCCATCGCTTCGCTCGAGGTCGTCGAGCTCGAGCCGGCGATCTATCGCGCGTCGCACTTCTTCGACGCGGACAACCACCGGCCGCTCGAGAACCCCAAGGTCAAGGCGCGCGTGGGCGACGGGCGCAACTTCCTCACGCAGCGGCGCGATCGCTTCGACGTCCTCGTGAGCCAGCCGTCGAACCCGTGGCTCACTGGCGTGTCGAACCTGTTCACGCGCGAGTACTTCCGCGACGTCAAGACGCGCCTCGCGCCACACGGTCTGTTCTGCCAGTGGGCGCAGCTCTACGAGATGTCGCCCTGGAACATCAAGACGATCTATCGCACGCTGCGCGAGGAGTTCCCGTACGTCTACGTCTTCGCGGCCGAGGATCTGTCGTCTGACACGATCCTCATTGCGAGCGAGGAGCCCATCAAGCTGGACCTCGCGACGCTCGAGCGGGCCTTCGCCGACCCGGCGACGCGCGCCGAGGCGCGCCGCGCCGGCTTCGCCTCGCCCCACGACGTCATGGCGTATCTCCTGCTCGGGCCCGACGAGCTCGAGTCGTTCACGGCCGGCTCACCGACCAACACCGACGACAACGCGCTCATTGAATTCACGGCGCCGCGCGATCTTCTGGGCTACGCCAAGTTCGATCCCTACCTCGCGAAGGTCTATGGGCCCATGTGGCCGTACGGCCGGCTCACGGAGCTTGTGACCGGGTACGACGGTCCGGCGCGCAGCGCGAATTGCGGGCGGCTGGGACGCAGCCTGCTCGCGCACGGCAAGGCGCGCGAGGCCGAGCTGTGGACGCGCCGGGCCGAGGCCGCGGGCGACACGCCCGAGGCGCGCCACGCCCGCCTGCTCCTGCGTCTCGTCTCGACGCGGATGGACCGCGACCCCGAGATATCCCTCGCGCCTGGCGAGACGCTGGCGCAGCCCGTCGTGCCGGCCAAGCTCGCCGCCACGCACCCCGAATACGTCGCGCGCGTCGCCGAGGAGTACCGTGACGTGCTCGCCGACCTGGGCGCGCGCCGCTACGCGACCGCCTACAAGCTCCTCGACAAGTGGCCCGAGCAGCTGTGGACCGGCCTCGGCCAGGACTTCGCCCTGCTGTCGGGCTTCCTCGACTACAAGGCCGAGTTCTACGCCGACGCCGTCGAGACGCTCAAGGCGCTGTCCGACGACGCCACATATGTGGCGCGCCGTCCCGAGGTGCTCTACTACTTGGGCCGCGCGCACTACGCGAGCGCCGCCTACGGCAAGGCCGTCGACGCCCTCGAGCGCTTCGTGCGCTCCCAGCGCGTTCTGGGCCGCGCGGTGCTGCCAGCCTCGGACTCCGCGGCGTTAGCCGCGTCTGGGGCGCCAGCGCCGGCGTCGCTGTGATATTTTGAAGACATGAGCGCCTCGAACGACTGCGTCGTCGGCCTCGGCCAGGTCATGGTCGAGAACCTCGGCGTCGGGCCGCGCTCGCCAGAGACGATCGTCGAGCTGTCGGCCTTCAGCATGCAGGCGGGCGGCGCCATCGGCACGACGCTCGCGGCCGTCTGCGCGCTGGGCGGCCACGCCCGCTACATGGGCCGCCTCTCCGACGACGACCTCGGGCGCATCGCGCTGCGCGGGCTCCAGGAGTTCGGTGTCGACGTCTCGAGCGTGCTCATCGAGCCGGGCCGCGTCTCGCCCGCCTCGTTCACGCTCGTCGACGATCGGACGGCTCGGCGCTTCGTTCGCTTCACGCGCGGCAACACGTCGCCGCTGCTGCCGGGCGAGCTGCCGCGGACGCTCTTCGACGGGGCGCGCGCTCTCGTCGTCGACGGCCGCGCGCCGGCGCCGCAGATCGCGGCCGCCGAGCGTGCCAAGGCCCTCGGCCTCACCGTCATCCTCGACGCGCGCCACCTCGGGCCGGGCATGGGCGAGCTGCTGGGCCTGTGCGACATCGTCATCGGCAACGAGCGCTTCGCCGCCGAGTCCTCACACTCGGCCGACATGAAGCGCAGCCTTAACGAGCTCGTGAAGATGGGCCCGCGCACCGCAGTCATCACGCTCGGCGAGGAGGGCGCCATCGGGCTCGAAGCCGACACGGTCGTGCGTCAGCCCGCGCTCGACGTCGACGTCATCGACACGACGGGCGCGAGCGAGGTCTTTCGCGGCGCCTTTATCTACGGCCTCCTTCAAGGCTGGGGGCTCGATCGCTGTCTGCCGCTCGCGAACGCCGCGGCCGGCCTGAACTGCCGCCACCTGGGCGGTCTCGGGGGCATCGCGCCGCTGTCGGAGATCCTCGAGGTCTCCGGCCTCGGCTGAGTGGGCGGCGCTCAGCGCGCCGTGACGCGAACGGCGTCGCGCGAGAGCTCGATGCGCGGCGCGGGGTCGGGCGACTTCGGCGTCAGGAAGAAGCGGAGGTTGATGCCCCCGCCCGACAGCGCGTGGACCCAGACCGACCGAAGGCCCGGCACGCCGGGCCGGTAGATCCCGAACGCGACCTTGGCGCGCGCGTGCGGCAGGTTGAACGCGATGCCGTCGGGATCGCGCAGCAAGTAACGGCGCGAGCCCGTGAGCGAGCCCGTGAGCGCGACGCTGTAGGCCCCTGGCCTCGCGTCGGGCTCGGGCTCGGACGGTCCGACGACCGCGGACACCCGCGTCGCGGCCTGCGGCGGCGTCGGTGCGACGCCGGCGACGGGCTCGGCCGCAGGCGCCACGGCGGGCGCGGCCTTCTCTGGGACGGCCTCGGCCGCCGGCGCGGCCCTCTCCATGACGATCGGGGCCGACGAGATCGAAGGAGGCAGGGGCGCGCTCGACCGCACCGTCTTCATCAAGACGATCGCCGCCACGAAGGCCGCGAGCGCGATCATGCCGGCGATCATACCGCCGCCGAGCGCGCGCCAGCGCGAGGGCCGCTCGAGACGAACGATCTCGGTGCGATCGGAGTCCGCGACGGTGGGCATGGCGCCAGAGTTGATATCGACGAGCGGCAGCGGCGACGGATCCGCCGAGACGATCGTCGGCGTCATCGCACCCACCTCGATGGGGTCTTCGAAAGGGGTTCGATCGGAGGCGGTGCCGACGTCGTCGGCCTCCCAGCTGCGCTCCGGCAGAGACTCGGTGAGGGCCTCGACGACGGGCGTGAGCGCCGACGAACCATGGCTCGCCAGGTCCGCATCGTCGATGCGCACGTCGATGAGCAGCCGCGGCGCGCCGTCGGCCTCACTGCGCTCGAGCGCGACCCTGGAGACCCAGCCGCGCGCGCTCACGCTCGCGTCGGGAGACAGCGCGATGTCCACCTCGGTGTCGGGCTTCAGGAAGGGCAACGACGTCGAGAGCCGAAATCCCTCGTCGGTCGGAAAGGCGCGCGCGCGCACGACCTGGTTCGTGCCCTCGAAGCGCACCTTCACGCGCTGGGGTTTCTCGTCGCTCTCGTCGATGACGTCGCGCAGCTCTGCGACCTCGTGCGGCGACAGATCGACGAACTCGATGCCCATGCCGACCTTCGCCGACGACAGCAAGCGGCGGTGCGCGACGCGCCC
>DATKFB010000596.1:0-2524 GCA_035544435.1 Polyangia bacterium | reverse complement strand
GCCAAGATCGTCGCCTCCGAGATCCTCGTCCCCCAGGTCTCCAACCGCCCGGACGCCTACACGCTTCGCATCGGAACCTATGACGCCGAGTATCTGCTCTTCGGCCTGCCCATTGGCGGTTACGAGCAGACGAACGCGTTGCCGCTCCTGCAGAACAACACCTTCGGCGTCGTCGACGTCAAGGAACCGTTCGTGTTGGCCAAGCGGGGCGCCCCGACGACGAGAAACGCAGCAATCCTCGCGCGCATGCGCTGAACAACGCGATACCCTATCCCGGTCGCTTCCCGTCCGTCGGAAACGGAACGACGGCCCCCGCGGGGGTCGCGGGCACGTTGATCTCCTCGCCCACGAGGTAGACGGCCTTGTGCTGCGACTCGTGGTAGGTGCGCACGAGGAGCTCGGCGACGAGGCCCATGCCGATGAGCTGCATGCCGACGACGAACAGCATGACGGCGAGGAGCAGCAGCGGGTTCCGGTGCGCGTAGTTCGTCGTGTTGATGTACTTCTCGATCAAGACGACGGCCCCCGACAGCACGCCGAAGATAATGCAGACGAAGCCCCAGAAACCGAACAGGTAGAGCGGCTTCGTGGAGTAGTCGCCCAGGAACTTCACGGTCATGAGGTCGAGCAGGACCTTGAGCGTACGAGCGAGGCCGTACTTGGACTGCCCCTCCTTGCGCGCGTGGTGGCGCACGACCTGCTCGGTGATGCGAGCGCCCGACCACTTCGCGTACACCGGGATGAAGCGGTGCATCTCGCCGTAGAGACGAACCGGCGCGAGCACCTCGCGGCGGTAGGCCTTGAGCGTGCAGCCGTAGTCGTGCAGGCGGACGCCCGTGACGCGGCCGATGAGCCAGTTCGCCATCGCCGACGGCAGCCGGCGCGTGAGGGCCTTGTCTTGCCGGTTCTTGCGCCAACCCGAGACGATGTCGTAACCCTCCTCGAGGCGCGCCAGCAGCAGCGGGATGTCCTCCGGATCGTTCTGCAGATCCGCGTCCATGGGCACGACGTACGGCCCGCGCGCCCGATCGAAGCCCGCGGCCATGGCCGCCGTCTGCCCGAAGTTGCGGCGGAAGCGCACGAGGCGGAGCCACGCCCGCGTCGCGGCGGCGGCCCGCAGCCGCGGGAACGTGTCGTCGCTCGAGCCGTCGTCGACGACGATCACCTCCGTGGGCCGGCCGGACGCCTCGAGCTTCCTCACGGCGTCGTCGAGCGCCGCGACGAGCCTGGCGATCGTCTCCTCCTCGTTGAAGCAGGGAATGACGATCGAGACCTGGGGTGGGAGCGCCGGCACTGACTTTCTTATAACCGAAGACGATTCCGCGGGCGAACCGCCTTCATGACAACCCACGGTGGGCGTGTTAAGAGCGCCTTCCCTCCATGTGCGGCATCGCGGGGTTCATCGGGCGGCGCGCGAATCCGGAGGCGTTGCCGCGCATGCTGGCGCGCATCGCCCACCGCGGCCCCGACGGCGAAGGACAGTGGCTCCGCGCCGCTGGGCCGTGGCAGGTCGCGCTCGGGCACCGACGGCTCGCCATCATCGACGTCGCCGACGGCGCCCAGCCCATGGAGAACGAAGACGGGTCCGTCGCCATCACGTACAACGGCGAGGTCTACAACTTCCAAGCGCTGCGTCCCGCGCTCGAGCGCGCGGGGCACCGGTTCCGCACTCGCTGCGACACCGAGGTCATCGTCCACCACATCGAGGAGCACGGCGTGCCGGGCGTCGCCACGCTCGACGGCATGTTCGCGTTCGCGCTCTGGGACGTGGCGGCGCGACGCCTCGTCCTCGCGCGCGATCGCGCGGGCATCAAGCCGCTCTACTACGCCGCGCTCGCCGACGGCGGCATCGTCTTCGCGTCCGAGCTCGGGAGTCTCCTCGCGCACGGCGGTATCCACGCCGAGCTCTCCGTGCCGGGCCTCGCATCGTACTTCTTCTCCGACTACGCGCACGCGCCCGAGACCATCGTGCGCGGCGTGCGCAAACTGCCGCCCGGACACACGCTCGTCTGGACCGACGGTCACCTCGAAGAGCCGCAGGCCTACTGGCGCGTCGGCGCGCCCGCGCCGGCGCCGGCGCGCACCGACGCCGAGCTCGCGACGGCGCTCTGGCGAGAGCTCGGGCGCGCCGTCAAGGCCGAGCTCGTCTCGGACGTCCCCGTAGGGATCTTTCTCAGCGGCGGCATCGACTCGTCGTGCGTGGCGGCGCTCGCGGCCGCGGCCGGAGGCCGTATGAAGGCCTTCTCGATCGGCTTCGAGAACGCCACATTCGACGAATCGAAGTACGCGCGCCTCATGGCCGAGCGGCTCGACGTCGAGCTCATCAGCGAGACGCTCGACGAACGCGCCCTCCTCGACGTGCTCGACGACGCGCTCGACAAGCTGGACGAGCCCATGGCCGACCCGTCTTTTCTACCCACGTACCTCCTCTCGCGGCTGGCCGCGCGACACGTCAAGGTCGTCGTGGGCGGAGACGGCGGCGACGAGCTGTGGGGCGGATACCCGACCTACCGCGCGCACCGCT
>DATKFB010000595.1:0-11506 GCA_035544435.1 Polyangia bacterium | reverse complement strand
GCGCCTGCTTCGACTGCCACTCGAACGAGACCCGCTGGCCCCTCTATTCACGCCTCGCGCCCGCCTCCTGGCTCATGGCGCGCGACATCCACAACGGGCGCAATCACCTGAATTTCTCGAAGTGGGCGGACTCCGATGAAGACGAGCGCCAGACCGACCGGGAAACCGCCTGGGACCAGGTCGAAGCGGGCGCCATGCCGCCCTGGTTCTACATCCTGCCCATGCACCCCGACGCCAAGCTCTCGGACGCCGACAAGGCGACCCTCAAGGCCTACTTCCTCAAGAACAAGAAGGACAAGGAGAAGGAACCGGCCAAGACCGAGGGTGGGGGGAGCGGCGGTGCCGCCGGGGTGCCGGTCAAGGCGGCGGCCACGCCGTAGCGTCGCTTGGGTCCTGCGGGGCTCCAATGCGCGATGTCTCATTGCGTCAATCGCTGCGCAGTGCGCGCGGATCTTTGCTATATAAATAAGGAATTTAGATAACTTACGTCATTTCACCCGCAGGCCGCATCATCGGGGGCGGTCCCGTGGTAGACCAATCCGGCCATGCGGAACAGCAACAGCCTTTGGCACCATAGGCACCCGCTCAGTTCCCGGCCGACGTTCAGCGAGCGGGTTCGTTGGCACCTCTTCCATGCCCGTGCTTGTGGCTGCCGGGCCATCCCGAAGCACGTTGCGGATTCGCTGCGCGAGCGCGGCATCGACCTTCCGGCCCGCAAGGCTCTCTGAGCCGCCCGCCCCCGACGTTTCTCAGCGCAGGATCGCCTGCAGCACCATCGTCACGAGAAAGCCCAGGACCACGCCCGCCGAGGCGGTGCCCTCGTGGCCATGGCTGTGGGACTCCGGGATGATCTCGTTCGAGGTGATGTAGATGAGCGTCCCGCCCGCCAGCGCGAGGATGAACGGCATGGCCGAGGCGGCCACGCCCGCGAGCGCGCCCCCGACCACGGCGGACGCCGGGATCGCCAGGCCGGTGGTCGCGACGATCACGAAGCCCGCCGCGCGGGAGACGCCGCCCGCGCGCAGCGGGGCCGCCATGACCAGCCCCTCGCAGACGTTCTGGACGCCCACGGCGATGGCCAGCAGCAAGCCGAGGTGTGACGACCCGGGGACGGCGAAGCCGGCGCCGATGGCCAGTCCCTCGGGGATGCGGTGCAAGGTCAGCGCACCCACGACGGCGTAGCCGCGGCGCGCCTCGCCCTGCGCCGAATCCTCGGGGCGATCGTGGACGTCGTGGCCAGGCTCGTGACCGAGGTGCTGGTGGTGGCCGCCCGCGTGGTGGTGGGGAATGAAGCGATCCATCATGGCCGCGATCGCGACACCGACGACGAAGCCCACCACGACGAGCCCCAGCCGTCCCCACTCCATCGCGCCGTCGACGCGCACGTCGTGCACGGCCTCGCTGAGGAGGCCCAGCGTCGCGGCCGCCAGCATGAGCCCGGCGCCCAGCCCGAGGATGCCGTCGTAGGCGCGCCGCGGAAGCGACCGCACGAAGACGAACGGCAGCGCGCCGAGGCTGGTGGCCAGCCCCGAGACAGCCGCCGCGACGAGGCCCACGTTCATCGGCGTGCTTTCTACACTAAACTGGGGGTGTGGTCCTCCCGGGCGGCCCCGCGACGGCTTACCTCGGCCTCGGCTCGAACCTCGGCGATCGCGCCGCGCTCATCGCGGCGGCGCTCGGCGAGCTCGAGGCGGCGGGCGTCTCCGTGCGCGCGCGGGCGCCGCTCTACGAGACCGAACCGGTGACGGCCGAGCCGCAGCCCCTCTTCCTCAACGGGGCGGCGCGCGTCGAGACGACGCTGCTGCCGGACGCGCTGCTGGCGTTGTGCCTGGCCGTCGAGCGCGCCCTCGGCCGCGACCGGCCGCCCGGCGTCGCGTCGCCCGCGCCGCGTCCCATCGACGTCGACTTGCTCCTCTACGGTGACGTGGTCATCGATCGGCCCGGCCTCGTCGTGCCGCACCCGCGCCTGCTCGAGCGCCCCTTCGTGCGCATTCCCTTGGCGGACGTGGCCCTGCCGGGCCTTAGGCACCCGGTCACGGGCGAGCCGCTCGATCTCGCGCCACCTGATCCGGGCGTGCGCCGTCTCGCCCCTGAGAGGTCCTAGACCGTCTTAGACGCGAGGCGCTTGCGGAAGTCGTCGATGGTCGCCTGCAGACCCTGTTCGAGCGGGACCTTCGGCGTCCAGTTGTCGAGCAGCTCTTGCGCGCGCGAGATGTCGGGCTTGCGGCGCGTCGGGTCGTCCTTGGGCAGCGGCGCCCTGACGATCTCCGACCGCGACCCGGCGAGCTTGCGGATGAGCTCGGCGAGCTCGCGCACCGTCGTCTCGCGCGGGTTGCCGATGTTGACGGGATCGACGCCGTGCGGGCTCGCCATGAGGCGCACGAACCCCTCGATGAGATCGGTCGCGTAGCAGAACGAACGCGTCTGCTGCCCCTCGCCGTAGATCGTGATGGGCTCGTTGCGCAGCGCCTGCACCGTGAAGTTCGACACCACGCGCCCGTCGTTCTCGTGCATGCGCGGCCCGTACGTGTTGAAGATGCGTACGATGCGCACCTGGACGTCGTACTGGCGCGCGTACGACACGGCCAGCGTCTCGGCGCAGCGCTTGCCTTCGTCGTAACAGGCGCGCGGGCCGATGGGATTGACGTTGCCCCAGTACGACTCGACCTGTGGGTGGATCGTCGGGTCGCCGTAGATCTCGGACGTCGACGCGATGAGGATGCGCGCCTTCGCCTCGCGCGCGAGCTCGAGCATGTTGAGCGTGCCCTCGACCGCCGTGCGGATCGTCCGCACCGGGTTGCGCTGGTAGTGGATCGGCGAGGCGGGACAGGCCAGGTGATAGACCTCATCCACTTCCATCGTGAGCGGCGCCGTGACGTCGTGACGCATGAGCTCGAAGCGATGGTTGTCGAGGAGGTGCTCGACGTTCGAGCGCGTGCCCGTGAAGAAGTTGTCGAGGCAAACGACCTCGTGACCATCGCCGATCAGCCGCTCACACAGGTGTGAGCCCAAGAATCCCGAGCCCCCCGTGACCAAGATGCGTCTTCGCGCCATGAGTGTGATCTCCCCTAAAAGGTGGCTTGTGTTACACGGATGCCTGTCGGTTTGCAAAATCGGACCGCGGCAAAAGCTGATACCATGGGCGCCCTCAGAGAAGGAGGTTGCATGCCCCAAGACTCCGGTTCGGCAGGGGGATCGAGCGGCCCGACGGGTGACGGTGAGCGCCGCGAGGGTCCGCGCATTCCCATCGAGATGTGGGTCGAAGAGACGACGGAGTCGGAGCGATACTTCCGCCGCGCCGGCAACCTCTCGCGCGGGGGGCTGGGTCTCGACCACACGATCCCGCTGCCTCTCGGGACTCTCGTCAACCTGACGTTCACACTCCCGGGTGATTCGAACGCCGTGCGGATCTCGGGTGAGATCGTGTCGACGGCCGGGCTCGAGGAGCTGCGGATGGGCGTGAAGTTCATCAACATCACCGACGACGCGCGCTCCCGAATCGACGCGTATCTCGCGCGCGTCGGCGTCTCGGTCTAACCTGCCGGGCATGTCTCTCTCGAAGGCCGCGCGCGTGCTGGCGGCGATCGCGTGGCTCGCGCCCGCCGCGGCGGGGGCCAAGGCCGGGCCGAAGCCGCTCGAGCCTGCGCACGTCTTGAAGCCCACGGAGGGTTACTTCGACGAAGCGTTCGCGCTCGAGCCCGGCGGGGCTCGGCTCTACCTCGTGCGCACCGACGGCGCGACCTTCGCAAAGCTCGAGGTGGTCGAGCTCGCGAACGGCAAGACGACGTCCTCGTTCGACCTGCCCAAGGACGAGACTGCCGTCGAGCGGCTCGAGCCTCTGCCCGACGGCAAGGGCGTCGTGGTCGTCTCGCGCGCGGGCACGGCCGAGTCTCCCGCGCTCGTCGCGACGCTGATCGGTGGCGCGGGAAAGGCGGGCGCCAAGGTCGGCCCCGCGCTCGCCTTCGGTCGCCCAAGCGCGCCGCCCCAGGATCTGTTGCTGGCGTTCGAGCGCAAGCCGGGCGCCCACGACGTCGACGTCACGTACACGATCACGCCGTACAAGCTCGACACGCTGGCGCCCGTCGGCAAGCCGCGCACCTACAAGACCGTCGCCGGCGAGCTCAAGAACCCACCCTTCCGTGTCCTCGATTTCGTCGATGGCTATGCGAGCGCCGTGGGCGAGCGGCCCCGCGTCTACGTCAAGAAGGACGACGTGCGCGAACCCCCGCGCATGGCGATCCTCGACACGCTCACGGGGAAGATTACCCAAGAGGCCGAGATCGCCGACGTGCTCGCCTGGGCCCAAGCCGGCACGCTGCGCGCTCGCCACCCGGGCCGCGCCGCGTTCGCCGAGCTCAACCCGGACGACTCGGGCGTCGATGTCGTGGACGCCATGGGCAAGAGGCAACCCGTCGACCTCGCCGTGCCGTTCCAGCTCTACGACGGCAAGTCTCTGACCGATCAGGAGGGCCCCGAGGCGGGTGCCTTCTACTTCGGGATCGCGGTAGACCCGCTCAACCCAGACGCCATAAAGCGCCAGAAGGCGGACCTGCCCATGCTCGACCTCTATGGGGCGAAGGCGCGGCAGGAGTCCCCGGCGTGGCGGGGGCGCATCTTCATGCCACGCAACGTCACGTGGCGAGCCGGATGGGGCCAGGTCGTCGTCCTCAAGCGCTTCAAGAGCTTCACGCGGGGAGGCGATGAGCTGGACGTATTTCACCTTCGGTGACGTCGGGGGGACGGCGTTCCCCCCGCGAGAGCCCCGGTGGAGATCGAGACTGTGCGCGATCGCTTTAGGGCTGACGCTCGCGGATGGGTGCTCGGGCGTGCGAGGGAGGAAGCTCGTTCAAGAGGGGAACGATCTTTACAAGCGGGGGCGGTACGCGGAGGCGGTCGCGGTCTACGAGGAGGCGGAGAAGCTCGTGCCGGACTTGCCGGCCTTGTGGCTGAACAAGGGCTACACGTGTCGGCAGCTCATCATCCCGGGCGGCAAGGATCCGGAAACCCGGCGGGCCACCGCCTGCGCGCTCGCGGCGTTCAAGCGGCTCGGGCAGCTCCGCCCGGACGACGCGCGCGCCGAGCAGCTCACGGTCGAGACCATGTTCGACGCCGACGACATGAGCGGCCTCGAGCGGATGTTCCTCGAGCGCAACCGGCGCGCGCCCGACGACGTCGACGTCGTGCGGGGCCTGCAGCAGGTCTACTACAAGTGGGGCAAGTGGGCACAGGCGCTCGAGTGGTCGAAGCGCGTCGCCGCCTTGCGCCGCAACGACGCCGAGGCGTTCTACGGCGTGGGGACTTTCATCTGGCAGATCCTGTCGTCCAAGGGCGGGGGCCCCGAGATGGCAGCCTACGATCCGCGGCCCCGGCCGCCGACCGAAACGCCCGCCGCGGCGGCCGAGATCCCGGGCGGCGCGAAGAACGTCAAAGGCAAGATGAGCTCATCGAAGCCGAACGCGCCCGCCGTCCCTGTCGCCGCGCCGCCGCCCGTGGCGGGGCCCGACGCGCTGCCGAGCGCCTTGCGCGTCGAGCTGGCCGACGAGGGCATCCACTTCCTCGAGGAAGCGGTGCGCCTGCGGCCGCGCTACGCCGAGGCCATGACGTACCTCGCGCTCCTCTACCGCCAGAAGTCCTTCTCGTACTTCGGCGACATCGCCCAGTGGCAGGCGGCCATCGACCGCTCCAACGACTGGCAGAAGCGCGCCAACCTCACGCGCACGGGGAAGTCGTAGCGTGGCCTTCGAGTCCTTTCGCGGGCAGGAAGACCAGCGCCGCTCGCGCCGGTTGCGCCGCATCGCCTTCGCACTCGTGGCCGTCTTCCACGGCATGCTCATCGCCGCGGGCGTCGTCTACTCGTACTGGCACGTCGACGAGCTCACGCCACCCACGCTGCGCGTGACGTTCATGTCGGTGGCGCCGCCACCACCGCCGCCCCCGCCGCCCGCGGGAGGCGGCGGCTCTCGGCCCAAGAAGGTGGCCCTCAAGCCGAAGACGCCCGAGCCCGTGATCGCGAAGTCGCCCGAGATCGTCCAGCCGCTCGAGAAGCCGAGGCCCATCAAAAAAGAGTTCCGCAAGCATGAGGACGAGTACGTCGAGGAGGACAACTCCAAGCCCGCCGCGGGCGTGGGCAAGGGCAAGGGATCGATCGACGACGGCGACGAGGACGGCGAGGAAGGCGGCGTCAAGGGCGGCCAAAAGGGCGGCATCATCGGCGGCTCGATCGGCGGCGCGGGCACGACGCCGGCACCGCCGCGGTCGATGCCCGCCCAGTTCGGCGCGCTGCAAAAGAGCTCCGGCGATGACCCGGGGTTCCCGCCCTCGCTCCGCCGCGGAGACATGGTCTACGTCGTCGAGGCCAAGATCTGCGTCTCGACGACCGGCGCCGTCGAGACGGTCACGCTCACGAAGAGGGCCGACTCGTTGCTCGACAACAACGTCGTCAACGCGGTCAAGAACTGGCGCTTCCGGCCCATGAAGTTCAACAACATGTTCGTCGCCTTCTGTTATCCCGCGAGGTTCGAGTTCAAGTCGCAGCAATGACCGCCCGATCCCGCACAACGTCGGCAAGGAGACCGTAAATGGATTTCACGCTCGTAGGTCTGTGGCACGAGATGGGCTTCATGGCCCGCGCGGTCGTCGTCGTGCTCCTCGCGATGTCGGCCTACTCGCTCAGCATCTCGGTCGACCGGCTCATGACGTATCGCAAGGGACGCGCCCTCTCGCGCCTCTACATCGATGCGCTCGCGCCGCTCGTCGAGAGCGCGGCGCGGCTCGGCGAGGCCGTCGGCCTGCACAAGAAGTTCGGCGGCGCGCCGGTGGCCACCGTTGTGGGCGCCGGCGTCGACGAGTACGCCAAGAGCGTCGCGGCCGGCGCGCGCCCCGCCGCGGCGTTCGACGTCGCCGAGGCGGTCAACCGCACGATGGAGCGAGTGAAGGAGCGCGAGCTCGCGGGGCTGCGCCGCGGCCTGCCCGTGCTCGCCACCGTGGCGTCGTCGGCGCCGTTCGTGGGCCTCTTTGGCACCGTGGGCGGCATCATCACGGCGTTCCAGAAACTCGCCGACCCCACGAAGGGCGGCGGTGGCATCGGCACCGTCTCCGCCGGCATCGCCGAGGCGCTCATCACGACGGCCGTGGGGCTCGGCGTCGCGATCCTGACCGTCTGGTTCTACAACTACTTCACGGCCAGGCTCGACGACATCACGATCGACATCGACGAGACGGCGTCCGAGCTCGTCGACTCGATCCTCAAAAGCCGCGCCGCCTGAGCCGTCGAGCGTGAGACCCCTGCCTCCACGTCCGACCACCCCTGGCGAGACGCCGCCGCGGCGCCGCCTGGTCTCGAAGCGCCACGCCAAGGGCGGCGTGCGCGCCGAGATCAACGTCACCCCGCTCGTCGACGTCGTGCTCGTGCTGCTCATCATCTTTATGGTCATCACGCCCATGATCGCGAGGGGCGTCGCGGTCGAGCTGCCCGTGACGAGCCATCACGACAAGAAGAGTGACGACAACAAGGACCTCGTCGTGTCGGTGACGGCCGGCGGCGAGGTCTTCCTGGGCGCCGACAAGGTCGCGCTCGAGCGCCTCACGACGGCCGTGCAAGACGAGCGACGACGCAACCCCGACAAGGGCATCTTCCTTAAGGCCGACCAGCGCGCGCGCTACGGCGCCGCGCGCGCGACGATGGAGGCGATCCACCGTGCGGGCGTCGAGGACATTCAGATCGGCACCGACGAGAAACGGCAGGCGAACTAGTGGCCTTCTCGGTCGGCGGCGCCAACGGACGTCCCTCGGGGGACATCAACGTCACGCCCCTCATCGACATCGTGCTCGTGCTGCTCATCATCTTCATGGTCATGACGCCCGTCATGCTCAAGGAGCTCGTCGCCAAGGTGCCGCAGAAGAACACTGAGCTCGTGGCCCAACCTCCCGGCGACAACCCCATCATCGTCGAGCTCGACGCGAGCGATCGGCTGTCGCTCAACGGCGAGGCGCTCGCGCCCGAGGCGCTCGCGGCCGAGGTCGGCGAACGCCTCCGCCACGATCGGCAGAAGGTCGTGTTCTTCAAGATCGACGACGACGCCAACTACGGCCGCGCCGTGCGGGTCATGGACATCTGCAAGGGCGCGGGCGCGGCGACCCTCGGAATCATAACCAAAGACGACAAATAGCGTCTAGCGGGAATAGAAAGCGAAGTCGGCCGACTTCGCGGCAGCGGCGACCTTCTTGACGTTCTTGCTAAGGCGCTTCGACAACCCACCACGCGCCCGCATCGGCCCAATCACAGGCGTGCGCAGTGCGTGTATCAGTTCCCGGCGTGTCCCGTCCCGTTCGCGCGCGGCTGCCGGTCGCGTCGTGGCGTCAGCCGCCGGCACCCTGGGCCACGAGATCCACCCGACGCGGAGTCAGGACGACGTCGAGTTGAACCTTGGGATAGCGTCGGAGAACCTCGCTGATTAGTTAGGTTAGGTTGGCAATCAAGCCGGTGTTGTCTCCCCCCGCGGTGAATCGGATCGGTCCCCCGATCTCCCGGCTCATGTCGGTCACGGCGGCGTTCACATCGGCGAGCCCGGCGAGCGCGGCCCGCGCGCGTTCGAAGTAGAGGTCCCGGCTTCGGTCAGCACCAGCTTGCGGGTGCCGCGTTGGAGCAGGCGAACCCTCAGTGACCCTTCGAGCGCGCTGACCCTGCGGCTGACGAACGACTTCGGCCACCCCAGCGTCCGCACCGCCGACGTGAAGCTGCCGGTCTCCATGACCCGCACGAACACGCTCACCTGGTTCAGATCGAGGCCCGCTGTTGCTGTCATGGCAACCGTATGTTGCCACCTCGATGGCTAGTTGTCTCGAGCGCAACGATCCAGAGTAAGCCTCGAAAGGAGCCATTGTCATCATGAACGTCAGCAAATACCTGCCCACGGCGGCGCGACTCTTCCTCGGACTGGTCTTCACCGTCTTCGGCCTGAACTTTTTCCTCCATTTCCTCCCGACACCCGCGCCCGCGCCGCGCGCGGCGGCCTTCGCCGGGGCGCTCTTCAGCAGTGGCTACCTCTTCCCGCTGCTTAAAATCACGGAGGTCATGGCGGGCCTCCTGCTGCTGAGCGGCCGATTCGTGCCCCTCGCGCTCGCCGTTGTGGCCCCCATCGTCATCAACATCGTGGGCTTCCACCTGTTTCTGGCACCGTCAGGGCTCCCCCTGGCCGTTGCGCTGCTGGCGACGGAGCTCTATTTGGCCTGGATGTACCGCGCGGCCTTCGCACCCATGCTGCGAGCAGGACATTCTCTGCCGCAGGCCGCAGGGACCTTGGCATCGAAGCCAGTTCGCGTCACGGCCTGAACTCATGATCGACGTGACGAGCGACGACGATGTTGACGTCTACGTGGAGCAAGGAGAACAAAAGTCATGTTGGTAAATCAGATTCAGAGTCCCCGACGCCACGCGCGCAAGGTCGTCTACCGCACGCGAGGACACATGGGCGGGCCCATCACGCGGCTCATGAGCCCCTCTGATCTCGGGCAGCTCATCAAGCCTTTCGTGTTCCTCGATCACTTCCACTTCGACGGGCGCGGGCCGCGCATGCCGATGGAGCTCGGCTGGCACCCGCACTCGGGCATTGCCACCGTGACCGTCGTGCTGGAGGGCGCCGTTCGCTACGCGGAGACGACAGGAAAGGCTGGCGTGCTGTCGACCGGCAGCGTCGAGTGGATGCGCGCGGGCAACGGCGTCTGGCACACCGGCGCAGCCGAGCCGGAGGGCGTGCGGGGCTTCCAGCTGTGGGTCGCGCTGCCGCCTGAACTCGAAAACGCGCCGAACGCGAGCCACTACGTGATGCCCGAGGAGTCGCCCGTCGACGGCCCTGTTCGCGTCATCCTGGGCTCGCACGGCAAGCTCAAGAGCCCAATCGACGCGCCTGACATGAACTACCTCGTCGTGAGCCTGAAGGCCGCCGAACGTTGGTCCTACGAGCCGCCCGAGGGGCACGAGGTGGCCTGGGTCGCGGTGCACGAGGGCGTGCTTCTGACGCCGACACCCATTCCCAACGGTGAGATCGCGATCTTCGAGCCTTCCGAGGCGTCGATCGAGTTTCTCGCTGAAGGGGACACTGTGTTCGTGATCGGGTCGGCGCCTCCGCATCGGCACGAGCTCGCCCTCGGCAGCTACTCCGTTCACACGAGCGCAAAGGCCTTGCGCCAAGGGGAGGAGGAGATCCGCCGCATCGGCGCGCGCCTCCTGGCCGCAGGCAAGAAGAGTTACGCACTCCGAGAGTATGGTGAGACGCGCGCGAGCCGCCCACTCCCTCCTGCCGATCACTGAATCCCATGAATCCCATCAAACCAAACCTCGCTGTCGGTGGCTGTCAATCCCGCGGCGCCCGGGATAACCAAGGTCGACTTTCGCCCTCACGAAAATGGTGCGACTTGTCTTGGACGCGCAGGGGCGGGCAGCGGGGCGTCGCCAATCATGAGAGAAAGGGAGCACATGACGACCACCACCGAGATCGGAAAGAAATACGTCGCGCTGGTCAAGGAAGGCCGGCGCGAGGAATGTCTCTCGACGCTGTTCGCTCCTGATGCGGTGAGCGTCGAGGCCGCGGACTTCCCGGGACGCGACCGCACCGTCAAGGGGCTCGATGCGCTCCGCGCCAAGAGCAAGTTCTTCCTGGACAACAACGAGGTGCACAAGCTGGAGGTCTTCGGACCGTATCCGAACGACGATCGGTTCGCCGTCCGCTTCGTGATGGAAGTTACGTTCAACCCGAGCGGACAGCGCCGAGCGATTGACGAGGTCGGTCTGTTTACTGTCGCTGACAGGAAGATCAAGCGCGAAGAATTCTTCTATCCGGTCGACTGACTCGGTCCAGTCAGACGGAGCCAGGCGTCAGCGAAAGTGACGGCGCCCTCGCCTCGTCGTAGACTGCGCGGCCGTGATCGACATTCGTTTGCTCCGCGAAAATCCTGACGAGGTGCGCGCCGGTTACGCACGCCTCGGCGGTGGCATCGACCTCGACCCCGTGATCGCGCAGGACGCGTGCCTGCGCGATCTCAAGAACGAGTCGCAGACGATGCAGGCGGAGCAGAATCGCCTGTCGAAGGACATCGGCCGCGCCGCACCGGGGGAGGCGCGAGAGCAGGCCAAGGCGGCCAGCACGGCGCTCAAGGTCAAGATCGAGCAGCTCGCGGGCGAGCTCGCGGCGGCCGAGGCGAGGCTCGACGAGCTCTTGCTGGAGCTGCCAAACCTGCCTCATCCCTCCGTGCCCGTGGGCAAGGACGACTCCGAGAACAAGATCGTGCGCGAGGAGGGGCAGAAGCGCGGCTTCGATTTCGCACCGCAGCCGCACTGGGACCTCGGCACGAAGCTCGACATCATCGACTTCGAGCGCGGCGTGAAGATCTCGGGCTCGCGCTTCTACGAGCTCAAGAGCTGGGGCGCGCGGCTGCAGCGCGCGCTCATCACCTACATGCTGGACCTGCACACGCAAAAGCACGGCTACGTCGAGATCTACCCGCCCTA
>DATKFB010000594.1:0-5201 GCA_035544435.1 Polyangia bacterium | reverse complement strand
GTCGGGTCACTGACGTCGGCGGCTCTGATGTAGACGAGCTTCCCGTCGCTGCTCGCGACGAGGTACCACGAGATGTTGGAATCGTATGACACGGTCGAGACGGTTCCCGAGCTCGTGATGAAATAGCGTTTGAAGACCTGGGCACGTTCGAGGCGTTGTGACAGTCGAAGAAGTAGAGGTACCCGTCGTTCGCGCCCGCGACGATGACGCCGGTACTCGGGCGATACATAGGCGAGAACAACATCTTGATCGCCGCCGAGATCGAGAAGGGGTAGCCGGTCAGGTCCGCGCCCGTGTTGGTGACGACGTAGAGATTGCCGCCGTCGTCTCCGAAGTAGGCGTAGCTCGTCCTGTAGTCGACCCAGGGCGCCGCCTTGATGACCGAGGCGGCGCATTGATAGGGGAAGCCGGTCAGATTCTTGAAAGCGCCGGTGCCGAAGTTCGAGGCATCGAGCACGTGCATCGTCCCCCCTCGTTCACGGCGTAGGCGCGGTTGTTGACGAGAGTCCCCGAGTCGTTGACGTTGCTCGTGACGCCGCTATAGCTCGCGTTGACGTTGCCCGCGGACATGTTGACGCGATAGAAATACGCTTGGTTCAGATCTCGAGCGATTTCGAGCGTTTCTTCGCCCGCGACGCCTCCGACCGTCGGTCTGCCGACACCGCACCGACAGTCCAACCGCCGGTGCGGCAGTGCGCCTCTCGCGTTTGCGGCAGCCGGGAAGAAACGGCGCCCGCGAGCCCCCGAGGGGCCGGGCGGCGCGCGCCTTCAGTTCTCCATGAAGGACTTGAGCTGCTTGCCGCGAGACGGGTGCTGGAGCTTGCGCAGCGCCTTGGCCTCGATCTGCCGGATGCGCTCGCGCGTCACCGCGAAGTCCTGCCCGACCTCCTCCAGAGTGTGGTCGGACTTCTCGCCGATGCCGAAGCGCATGCGCAAGACCTTCTCCTCGCGCGGCGTCAACGTCGCGAGCACCTTCCGCGTCTGCTCGGCCAGGTTCATCGAGATGACGGCGTCGGCGGGCGACAGGATGCTCTTGTCCTCGATGAAGTCACCGAGGCGCGAATCGTCTTCCTCGCCGACGGGCGTGTCCAGCGACATCGGCTCCTTGGCGAGCTTGAGGACCTTCCGGACCTTGTCGAGAGGCAGCTCCATCTTGGCGCTGATCTCGTCGGGCGTCGGCTCGCGCCCGAGCTCCTGCACCAGGTACCGGCTCGTGCGGATGAGCTTGTTCATCGTCTCGATCATGTGCACCGGAATGCGGATCGTCCGCGCCTGGTCGGCGATGGCGCGCGTGACGGCCTGACGGATCCACCACGTCGCGTAGGTCGAGAACTTGTAGCCGCGCTTGTAGTCGAACTTGTCGACCGCCCGCATGAGGCCGATGTTGCCCTCCTGGATGAGGTCGAGGAACTGCAAGCCGCGGTTCGTGTACTTCTTTCCGATCGACACGACGAGCCGCAGGTTGGCCTCGATGAGCTCGGCCTTGGCCTTCTCGGCCATGTGCTCGCCCTCCTGGATCTCGCGCACCGTCTCGCACAGCACGCGCTCGGTCAGCTTGGCCTCGTCCTCGACCTTCCTCTTCTTCTTCTGCGCCGCCGCGATGACCCGCGACATCTCGTCGACCTCGCCCGGGCGTAGGCCGAGCTTCTTGGAGACGGCCCGCTGCCGCAAGGGCGACGAGCGGATCTCACGCAGTGTCTGCCGGAACTCCTTCAAAGACAGGCCCGACTTGACCTCGCGATCGCCGATCTCGCGGTTGGCCTGGTCGATGCGCTGCACGAACTGTTTGAGCTTGAGGACGATCTCGTCGATCTGCTTCTTCTTGAACCGCACCTCCTGGAGGGCGTCCAGGATGGCGTGCTTGGAGTCGTCGATCTGCTTTCGGTACTTCTTCTTCGAGGCGTCCGAGGCGGTCGCCTCGAGCTTCTCGAGGACTCCGGCCCGTGCTTTCCAGAGGTGACGAACCTTGTCGATGACCTTGCAGACGCGCTGAATGTGCCACTGCTCGTCGAACTCGGCGTCCTCCTCGTCGATGTCCTTGACGACCTCCTTGACGCGGATCTCCTGCTTGCGCAGCCTGTCGCCGACGTTGAGGATCTCCTCGATCGCGACCGAGGAGTTCAGCACGACCTGCAAGACGCGGCGCTCGCCCTCCTCGATGCGCTTCGCGACCTCGACCTCGCTCTCGCGCGTGAGCAGCGCCACCGAGCCCATCTTGCGCAGGTACGTACGCACCGGATCGCTGGTCGAGGAGTAGGCGTCCGAGTCGTCTTCCTCGGCGGCCTCGGCCTTTTCCTCGACCTCTTCGGCCTCGTCGCTGGAGGCCTCACTCGCTTCCTGCGCCACTTCACCCGACGCTTCGTCGGACACCTCGTCCTCGCCGGCATCCTTGCGCGCCCCCTTGGGCTTCGACGCCGCATCGACGATCTCGATGCCCTGAGCCGAGAACGCCGCGAGCCAGTCGTCCATCTGCTGGGACGAAGCGCCGCTCCCGGTCATGGACTCGTTGACCTCGTCGTAGGTCAGGAAGCCCTTGGCCTTGCCCCTCGTGATGAGCTCGCGCTTCTTGCGCTCGCTCTCCTTCTGGGAGGTCATGCCCTTCTTCAGGCCTTTGATGCCCTTGTTCGGGGCCGCGCTCTTCTTGGAGGTCCGGTCACCGGAGGCAGGCTGGCTCTCTTCGGATTCGTCGCTGTCGGATTCGTGGTCGAAGTTGTCTTCCATTCCTGTCATTTCTTCTTCTGAAGCTGAGGCTCACCCATCGTGGCGTCACCATGCGCGCTGGCGGCGAGTTACGCAATCGGCGAAAGGACGCCGCGCGCGCTACTTCTTGTCGGCGTCGGCGGGTGCGTCACCGGCGGAAGGGTC
This sequence comes from Polyangia bacterium, assembly GCA_035544435.1. Classification (GTDB taxonomy): domain Bacteria; phylum Myxococcota_A; class Polyangia; order Fen-1088; family Fen-1088; genus DASZFV01. The sequence continues at coordinate 2,336 of DATKFB010000594.1, read as the reverse complement.
GCCCACGGACGGAATCCCCATGATGTCCCTTCGGGCCGCCTTCCACGACTTCTGGACGATCCACGACAGCGAGCGATCTTGCCGCATCGCTTCGTTCACGATCTCCTTCAGCATGTCCTCGGGGAAATACAGGCTCTGCTTCCTCTTGTCGGATCCGCTCATGCCCGCATCTTACGCCTCATTCGACGCTTCTGACGCTTCGTGTGATGAGGATTCGCGTGAATCACGCTTTCGTCTGACGCTTCGCGCGAGGAACCCTCCGGCGGCCCCGGGCGAGGAGAGAGGCGCCGGCCGCGAGCGCCAGGGCGAGCGCGCCCGCGAGGGCCGATGACGACCTGCCGCCCGCGAAGTCGCACCCGACCGCCTCGGAGCGCCGAAACGGCCCCTCGCCGGCGGCGCCCGTAACCTCGGGTCCCCCGCTGGCGGCGAGGCCGCCCGCGCCGGTGCCGCCGCCCTTCGACGCGTCGCTGGCGCCGGCGTCGGGGATCACGGTCCCCGGCTTGACACACATGCCTTGGATGCATGTGAGCCCGGTGGGGCCGCAGAGCTGGAGATCGGTGCCGTTGTCGACGACGCCGTCGCAGTCGTCGTCGAAGTCGTTGCAGGTCTCGGGTATCGGCGCACCCGGCGTGCAGTCGTTCACGCCGCAGGTCGACGCGATCCGCCGGCACCATCCCGTTCCGCACGATGCGCGCTCGCAATACCCCGTGGGCGGCGCGCAGTCCGTGACCATCTGAGGCGAGCCCGCGGGCGCGCCGCCGCCGACGATCAGATAATAGGTCATGGTGGCCAGGCCCTCGTCGATGAGGCCGTTGCAGTTGTCGTCGCGATGGTTGCAGATCTCGACCGCCCCCGGGTGGATGCGTTCGTCGTTGTCGTCGCAGTCGCCATCCATGGTCGAGTAGCCCTTCTCTCCGCCACAGCCTCGTGTGAAGCCGCTCGTCATGGAACCGTAGCCGTCGCCGTCGAAGTCACGGTAGAGCATCATCCCGCTGCACCCGACGGGGAAGGCCTCGAAGCCCATGCCCGCCCCGTCGCCGCGGGGCGTGTTGTCGCCGTTGGCGGCCAGCGCGTAGACGTTGACGTTCACGCCGCCCTGGCCGGCCGGCGCCATCCAGCCGACTTGGAACGTCGTGACGCCGTTCACCGCCTTCTTCGGCGCCGTGTGCGTGAGGCCGCCCGAGATGAGCTGCGTGCCCTGTCCCGCGAGGGACACGATCGTGCCCGTGTCCGCCGTCATGAAGAGGCCCGCGTAGCCTTCGGGCGCCGTGATGGCGACATTGAAGGTCGCCATCTGTCCGGGCGAGAGCATCGCCGGCATGGACGTGATCGCCACCGTGGCCGGCGCGCCGCCCGAGTGGCAGCCGCTACAGCCCTCCGACGCGATGCCGTTCCTGTGCGCATCCGCGCGCGCCGAGGCCAAGAGCAGCGCGAGACCGCTCGCCACAGCGAAGCGGAGCGGACGTCCGAACCTAGACCACTTCATGGGAAAAAACGTCGAGGCGCGACGAGCCTCGAGGATAGCATCTCCCCCGCATGGGCCTGACGCGGCATTTGCGTTATATCGACGACGACCTCCCCCCTTCCCAGGCAGCGAAACACCTCCGGGCGCGTCAAGGATCGGCCGGATCTGCCGCAGAGATGGGGGGCTCGACGCTGATGGGCTCATCCGCTAAGACGGAGGCGCGCGATGGCTCGAAAAGACCTCGACTCGCAGGAACGCGCGGCTCCACGAGCGCCCGCCGAAGCGCGGGCTGAGCCCTGGGCTCCTCCTTGGCTTCGGCGCGCCGGCGCGCTCGCCGGGGTTCTGTACCTCGTCGCGATCTGGCTCGCCGTCGTCAAGCCGGCTTTGCCGGAGAGCGTCTTGCCGAGGCCCCTGCTCTTCTTCACTCAGGTCGCTGAGCTCTTTCCCAACGCGGCCATCGATTCCATCGAGTGGCGCGCGCGCGGTTGGCGCTGCGACCTCGGCCGCTTCGACGAAGTGGACGTGCGCCCGTTCTTCCCGATCAGGCAAGACGACAAGGAGAGCCGCTTCGACCGCGCGATGTTCTTCCACCACCGCCAGCGGCCCGTCCTCGTGGCGCTTGATCGATACATCACGAGCGCGCAGAACCGCCTCCGGCCCACCGAGCGCATCGGTGGCGTCATGCTCCTGAGCCTTCGCGTGCCGATTCCGCCCCTCGGCGAGACGGGCCCGCGTTGGCGGTGGATGCCGCTCGACGAGTATCCGCCCGCCGTCGAACGTCGCTACTGGTACACCACGTCGACGGAAGCGCGGGCGCAACGGTGCGAGGAGAAGCCGTGAGTCGCGCCGCGAGGCCCAAGGGCGGGACGCG
>DATKFB010000593.1:0-2512 GCA_035544435.1 Polyangia bacterium | reverse complement strand
GCCACAGCGTCTTCGAGCGCACGGCAACCGAGGCCCCAACGTCGCGCGCCGTCACGACCGCTGGGTGCCCGAGCGCGGCCCAACTCGGGCACCGTCGCAGGCGGCGCGGATGATTCTCCACAGGCGGCGAGGAGCGCGATGCAAGCGACCGGACCAGCTAGATGCATGGCGCTAGGTTACGCTCTAACCGGAAGGGTGACATGCGCGGTCGCGGCATCCAGCTCACGCTCGGCATCCGTGGCGACACCGACGCGCGCGGCGCGACGCGGGCGCTCGCGCCGGGCGCGGTCGTCCTCGCCGGCTTCGCGCTCGCGGACGAGGCGCGACTGCTCGCCGACCTCGCCGTCGTGACGTCCGCGGCGCCGTTCCGTCACCTCGAGACGCCGGGTGGCTTCCGCATGTCGGTCGCGATGACGAACTGCGGAGCGCGCGGCTGGGTTTCGGATCGCCGCGGCTACCGCTACGACACCGTCGATCCGCACAGCGGGCGCGCGTGGCCGCCCATGCCCGCGTCCTTCCGCGCGCTCGCGGCCGACGCGGCGGCCGCGGGCGGATTCACCTCGTTCGAGCCTGACGCCTGCCTCGTCAACCGCTACGAGCCCGGCGCGCGCCTCACGCTGCACCAAGATCGCGACGAGCGCGATTACGGCGCGCCGATCGTTGCGGTCTCGCTCGGCATGCCGGCGGTGTTCTTGTTCGGAGGCGACGCGCGCGCCGATCGGCCGCAGCGCGTGCCGCTCGCCCACGGCGACGTCGTCGTGTGGGGCGGACCGTCGCGCCTACGGTTCCATGGCGTCGCCGCGATCTCGGACGGCTGGCACGAGACGCTGGGCGCGTGCCGCATCAATTTGACGTTCCGCCGCGCGGCTTGACCCGGCGACCACCGCCCGTGCGCGGTCGTGGCATCATGTCGCCGTGAAGGCGAAGCCAAAACCAAACAAAGTCTCCACGAGCACGACGGCGAAGGTCCGCAAGCCCGCTCCGGCGGCGCAGAAGTGGGGCACGCGCGCAGATCTCGGCGCGCCCATCGACGGCTTCTTCGCGCGCCAGCCGCGCGACCTGCGCGCGATCCTCGAGGCGCTGCGCGCCGAGGTCGAGCGCGCCGCGCCGGAGGCGGCCGGCGCCATCAAGTGGGGAATGCCGTTCTATACGCTGGACGGTGAGATGATGTGCGCGCTCGGCTCGCACAAGGCGCACGTGAACCTCATCCTCGCGGGTCCCCCGGGCACGTTCGCCGACCCCGAGGAGCGGCTCGAGGGCGGCGGCAAGACCGGCAAGCACCTCAAGCTGCGCGCGCTCGCCGACCTGCCGCGCGCCGCCGTGCGCGGATGGCTCCGCGCGGCCGCCGCGACGGCGCGCGCCAAGGCCGCCGGCTAGAAAACGCGCCCTCGCGGCGCCACGCCCTCGCCGCGACATTTCGCTTGATCCCCGTCATATGCATACATATACATATGCACAGACATGCAGATTAGCGCCTTCTCGACCCTCGCCGACCCCACGCGGCTGCGCATCCTCGACGCACTGCGCGCCGGAGAGCGGCCGGTCAATGACCTCGTGGCCGCCGTGGACATCCACCAGTCGGGCGTGTCGCGCCACCTGCGCATCCTGCAAGGTGCCGGGTTCGTGACCGTTCGCCCCGAGGGCGCCCAACGCTTTTACTCGCTGCGCGCCGAGCCTTTTCGCGAGCTCGACGCCTGGGTCGGGCAGTACCGGAAGCTGTGGGAGGCGCGGCTCGATCGCTTCGCCCAGCAGCTCGAACGCAAACAGAAGGCACGCGCGGCCAAGCGCAAGGAGACGGCATCATGACGAAGCGACGGATCACGCTCGAACGCACCTTCGCGGCGCCCATCGAGGACGTGTGGGAGCTCTGGACGACGAAGGAGGGCATCGAGTCGTGGTGGGGACCCGATGGCTTCTCCGTGAAGGTCAGCAAGCTCGAGCTCTGGCCCGGGGGGCAGCTCCTCTACGCCATGACGGCGAACGGGCCCGACCAGGTCGAGTTCATGAAGAAAGCAGGCATGCCACTCACGACGGAAACGCGCGGAACGTACGAGGAGATCGTGAAACACCGGCGCCTCGCGTTCAGGCAGCTCGCCGATTTCGTGCCGGGCGTCGCGCCTTACGACGTCGCGACCCTTGTCGAGCTGCACCCGACTGCCCAAGGTGTGCGCATGGAGCTGACCTTCGATGCCATGCACGACGAGCAGTGGACGAAGCTGGCCGAGATGGGCTGGCGGAACGAGCTCGACAAGATGGAGCGCGCGCTCGCGGCCCACCGCCAGGCCGAAACCAAATAAGACGTCGAAGTCGCGACCTCGAGGAGTGACCCATGCCAAAAATCGTGCCGTTTCTGTGGTTCGACACCGACGCCGAGGACGCCGCGAAATTCTACGTCTCGGTCTTCAAGAAGAGCTCGAAGATCCTGAAGGTTTCCCGCTACGGCGAGGCCGGCCCGGGCCCTAAGGGCTCCGTCATGGTCGTGGATTTTCAGCTCGAGGGGCAGCGTTTCCAG